>NZ_LR590469.1:0-303893 GCF_901472495.1 Yersinia enterocolitica subsp. enterocolitica | reverse complement strand
TGTGTTTGGGAATACTGGCTAACTTGATGGTCTGCCTGGCGGTATGGATGAGTTATTCAGGCCATACTTTGACAGACAAAATCGTGGTGATGCTACTCCCTATTGGTATGTTTGTTGCCAGTGGATTTGAGCACAGCATTGCCAATATGTTTTTGATCCCATTAGCTATTGTGATCCGTGATTTTGCATCACCTGAATTCTGGCATTCGATTAATTCAGGGCCAGACCAATTCCCTTCCCTCACCATGTCCAATTTTATTATCGATAATCTTATTCCGGTGACGATCGGTAATATTATTGGTGGAGGATTATTAGTAGGGCTGACCTATTGGATTATTTATCTGCGTAATCCGGCCCATTGAGCTGTGCTGGATATGATGATGTCTTTCGACAATTTTGACGAAGAATATGACAGTTAGAAAAGCCAGCCGAGTTTGACTCTGGCTGGCTTTCTTGTCTTGCTAATGGCTGATTATTTTTTCTTGGCGTATTTCAGTGAATCCAGAGCTACCGCAAAGATAATGATCGCACCTTTAATAATGTACTGCCAGTAGGGGTTCACACCGATATAAGTCAACCCGTAGTTAATCACGGTAAAGATGATAACCCCGGTAACAACACCGATAACAGTACCAACACCACCACTGAAGGATACCCCGCCCACTACGCAAGCGGCGATCGCATCTAACTCATACATAAAGCCCAGGTTATTGGTTGCACTACCGATACGGCCGGCTTCTAACATCCCGCCGAATGCGTAGAACACACCAGACAGCGCATAAATCATGATTAAGTTTAGTGGCACATTGACACCAGAAACTTTAGCAGCCTCTGGGTTACCGCCGATGGCGAAAATATTTTTACCAAAGCGCGTTTTGTTCCACAGCACCCAAACAAAACCGATAGCAATCAATGCATAGAAGGTAATGTAAGAGAGTTTGAAATCACCAAACCGCAAGAACCCTTGTGCAAAGGTTGAGAATGCAGGATCAAAACCAGCAATCGGTGAAGCACCCACGAAGTCGTAATACAGGGAGTTAATCCCGTAAACAATAATCATGGTGCCCAATGTGGTAATAAATGGTGTCACATTCAGATAAGCAATGATAATACCGTTGACCAAACCGATAATCGCGCCAATCAAACACACGGTTAAAATAACGATTGGGATAGGTACAGTCTGCAAATCTGGGAAAACTTTATTAACGTTATCCATGGCTTGCAGCATCGTTGCCGCAACCACCGCCGCTAACCCCACCTGACGACCCGCTGACAGGTCGGTACCTTGAGTCACAATCAGCCCCGCAACACCGAGCGCGATAATAATACGCACCGAAGATTGGGTCAGAATATTACTTAAGTTCATCAGGCTTAAAAATGTCGGGTCCTTGACAATAATTATTGCCAGTAGTACGAATAATACGACGTAAATCCCGCTCTCTTTAAGGTAAGTGAGCATGCTTTTCTTATTTAACGCATTCATAATAAGAACCTTCGACTAGATTAGAGATGCAAGGATGCAAGACGTAATATTTCATTTTGCGTGGTTTGTTTGGTTTCAACAATTCCCGCAACTTGACCATTACTCATTACCAAAATTCTGTCAGTGATCCCTAATAGCTCAGGCATTTCAGAGGAAATAATAATAATTCCTTTGTCTTTCTTCGCTAGTTCAGTCATTAACTGATAGATTTCAAACTTAGCACCGACATCAATTCCTCGAGTCGGTTCATCCAACATTAATATTTCTGGTTGAGTTAATAGCCAGCGGCCAATAATGACTTTCTGCTGATTCCCACCTGATAAAGAACCAATACTGGTGCGATGACCCGGCGTTTTGACTCGCATAGCATCGATAACCCATTGGGTATCGCTCTTCATGCGGGTATTATCCAGCAGCCCAAATTTGTTTTTATAGTTACGAATATTAGAAATCAGGGAATTAAAACCTACATCGAGATAAGCATAAATCCCGGTTGAGCGGCGCTCTTCCGTTACTAATGCAAAACCGTGATTAATGGCTTCATTGGCGCTGTGGTTATTAATACTCTTACCATGCAATTTAATCGTACCAGCTACTTTTTCGCGGATACCAAATAATGTTTCAACAATATCGGTGCGCTTAGCTCCGACCAATCCAGCAATCCCCAGAATCTCACCTTTATGCAGATCAAAGGAGATATCACGGATTGAAGGCTGACGTAGTGAGGTCAAATTCTTCACTTCCAGAATGACTTCACCCGGCTTGTTGAGGCGATCAGGAAAACGCTGACTCAGTGAGCGCCCAACCATCATGGAGATTATTTGATCCATGGTCAGCCCTTCCAGCGGCTGGGTGGCAATCCACTGACCATCACGCAAAATAGTGATTTCATCACACAGCTGGAATATCTCTTCCATCTTGTGAGAGATATAAACAATTCCACAGCCGCGTTCTTTCAATTTGCGGATAATAGTAAATAGATGATTAACTTCTTTCTCTGTTAATGAAGAAGTTGGCTCATCCATAATAACGATTTTTGCATTGTAAGAAAAAGCTTTAGCAATCTCGATCATTTGCATTTGGGATACCGATAAAGTGGCAACTTTATCGCGTGGATCAATATCAATATCCAATTCATCGAAGATAGCTTTGGTGTCTTTGTACATTTTATCTTGATCGACAAAGAAACCTTTGGTTGGGTAACGCCCCAGCCACATGTTATCCATTACGGTGCGTTGTAATACCAGGTTTAACTCCTGATGTACCATCGACACACCATGCTCTAATGCTTCTTTAGAACTTTTAAATTCTATTTCTTGCCCCTGGAAGATAATACTCCCGGAGTCTTTTTTATAGATACCAAACAGACATTTTAATAGCGTTGACTTACCTGCACCATTCTCTCCCATTAACGCATGGATCGAATTTGGCCGCACTTTAAGATTTACGTTATCTAACGCCTTTACGCCCGGAAATGATTTATTAATATTACTCATTTCCAGCAACCACTCGCGAGGTTGTGCTGTATTAATATCGGCCATAGTTATACCTGGCTAAGAATCGCCACTGAATTGCTGGGTGTTAAACTCCCGCCCGTCAGCGCGCACTCTAAAATAAGGATCAATGCAACAGAAAACCTTCAGCCCCGACACTCGACGCCCGCTAAAGTACCGGGGCCAGAAGGTTAATATTTCTTTCCTACCCGTTGTTGTTGGGTATCTAACAAATATCGACTGTTATTTAGTAAATTCAGCCAGGTTATCTTTATCAACGCCTACATACGGAATACGTACAATTTTGTTGTCGATTTTCCATTTAGTGCCTTCAGCGGCAGGTTTGCCATCGGCCAGATTTTTAGCCAGATCGAAGGTCGCTTTAGCCTGATTATTCGCATCATTCAGAACAGTACCGGCCATTTGACCTGATTTAACCAAAGCTAACGCTTCAGGTAAGGCATCAACACCAAAGACTGGAATGCTGGTTTTGTTATGCGCTTTCAATGCTTCTACTGCGCCCATTGCCATCGCATCGTTGTTAGCGATAACCACTTCAATTTTGTTGGCGTTAGGGCCAGATAACCAGGCATCCATCTTATCTTTAGCCTGTGCGGTATCCCACATTGCGGTATCTAACTGCAACTGCTGTGTTGGGATGTCTTTCTCATTGAGGGTTTTAATGACATAAGTGGTACGGGCTTCAGCATCTGGGTGGCCCGGCTCGCCTTTCAACAATACAAACTGAATTTTGCCATCTTTGTTCAAATCCCAATTTGGGTTAGCTTTCCAATGTTTGGCGATCAACTCACCCTGAATAACACCAGATTCTTTGGAGTCAGTACCGACATAGTAAGCTTTGTCATAGCTATCAAGCGCTTTGCGTGAAGGCTCTTTGTTATAGAACACGATTGGAATATCGTTTGCGCGGGCTTTATCAATAACCACTGGCGCTGCAGCTGGGTCAACCAGGTTGATTGCCAACGCTTTTACGCCTTTAGCCAGCAACACGTCAATTTGATCATTTTGCTTGGATTGGTCATTCTGCGAGTCATTCATCAGTAAGGTAACGTCAGGAGATGCTTTAGCATCTTTCTCGATAGCTTTACGGACCACGGACATAAAGTTGTCATCATATTTATAAATAGTGACACCAATACGGGTATCAGCTTGAGCCGCCGCGCCGAACATCATGCTGGCAACCAGAGTCGCTAATGTGAAAACCTTCTTATTCATTTGTATCTCCGGGTTTATGTAGGGTAGTACAGGGTGATAACACCATCGCCTTAACGTGAGAAAGCCCCATCGTTCAAAGCAGCTGACACAAATATCTTTCGTCCTTGAGCGCACTCCACTCCGAAAAGCTGCCTGAGTCGTCAAAAACCATGTCATTTACAAACTCGTTGTTTGCGGAACTTGTGTTTGTAAATCGCTATTCTCAAACCCGCTACCGTGTGTTTTTTTATCCGGTAACCGATGACATATTGATACATTCAGGTAGAAAACAACTAGAGCATAGACGGGCCGTTGTTAAGAATCTGTGAATTTTCTCACAGATTGAAAACGGTTACACAAGAATAAATACCGAACTAGTGAGCAACACCACAAATTGCGACCGAGTGCCGGGGTACCAGTGTCGGATTAAAACAATAGGTCGCATGGGGGGCTGGCGCACGAGTCGCGCCTTCAAGTGCCAGTTCAGTGGCTAAAGTTGCCATAGAAACAATAGGATAACGGACTGTGGTTAATTTAGGGCTGGTATAACGCGCGATCGGGATATCATCAAAACCCACCAGTGAAAACTGCTCAGGAACACTGATACCGTTTTCTTTTAGCACCGCCAGTGCTCCAGCAGCCATTGAGTCGTTATATGCAAATACTGCACTAAGTTGCAAATTGCGCCCCAGCAGGTCAATCATGGCGCGTTCTCCCCCAGCTAAGTCCGGGGTGCCATAGGCGCGCCAGGTATCAGGTACAGTGATACCGGCCCCCTCAAGTGCATTGAGGTAGCCAGTCTGACGCTGCATTACATCATCTATAGGGTGATTGGAACCGAGGAAACCAATACGCTGATGGCCTTGTTTGAGCAACAGGCGGCATGCCATATGCGCACCGCTAACATTGTCTAATCCAACGCAACGATGCTCAAATCCGGGAATAATCCGATTAATCAGAACCATACCTGGAACTTGCTCTAAAAAGGCTATTAACTCGCCGTCACTCAAGGCCTTAGCATGAACGACCAAAGCATTACATCGCTGGCGCAGTAACACTTCAATAGCGTGCCGCTCTTTATCTGCCTGATGATAGCTATTGCCAATTAACAAATATTTTTGATGTCGTTGAGCAACAGTGTCTACCGCTTTCACCAATGCACCAAAAAAGGGATCTGACACATCCATCACCACTACACCGACCGTATCACTACTTTGAGTTGCCAGCGCCTGCGCATTGGCATTTGGGCGGTAGCCCAGCTCTGACACCGCCTTCAGCACCGCAGCTCGGGTTTCTGGTCGGATAGAGGCGCTGTTATTCAGCACTCTTGATACTGTAGCCAGCGAAACGCCCGCCCGTGAGGCCACATCGCGAATAGTTATACTGTTTCCAGCTGAATGCAAAGCGGCCATGACCTTATCCTGTGTCTTATTTTGTCAATAAGTCGCCATGCATACGTTGAGCACAATCTGTCATGGCAGGTGGCCTATCCTACCCAGTTTGTTGAGATTGCCACGTGAAATACGTCACAAGAAAGAAAACGTTTACATACAAATTTGCAACTGCTCAATCATTATTCTGTTTTAGATATATTCAGGATCGGGTGTTGCGTGGTTGTAACGATTGTCCACAAGCATAAGCAGTCAACTTGCGCCACAGCCATTCAACCGGCCCTTGGACAAAATAATGCAGCCATAACAGAGAGAAAAGAATATTACACAGCCAGACGAAGGGAACGACAGCTAACAATTGCAGGCGATCTAGCTGCTGGTATAGGCCGAAGTGATAGAAGATCAGAGTACATAGCAATGTCTGTAATAAATAATTGCTCAATGCCATGCGGCCAACCTGTGCCAGCCAATGGCTGACTCGCCAGCGCGATAATGTTGGCCAGAAGCCATACAGTAAGGCCAGATAGCCGACTGCCTGCAAGGGCGCGCCAAGCTCACGCGGCACTTGTAGCAAAAAACCGGTCCAACGGAAATCCCATCCGACCCTCCATTGCAGTACCACACTCGGTATTTGAATAACTAATGAAAGCGGTATCAAACAGGCGGCCAGCAAACGGTAATGACGCAGACTGAATTCGCCACGTAACCAACCACAACGCATCAGCCCGGCCCCAAATAGCATAGAACCCGCCAGCTCCCAACCATATTGCGCGCCGATAGCAATCAAATTGGATGACAACAGATCGAGCCGGTTTTTCCAGGCATCAACCCCGCCCTGTAATTTCCAGAATTGCTCATATTGCAAATCAGCCGCCCCCGGCTGCCAGAAACGGCCTGGTTCCCCGCTGGTGACAAACCCCAGCAGCAATAATACCGCCACGCCGAGTAAATAAAGCACGCCACCGGTGCGCAATAAGCTGGCGGCATCTTTGGCATCACGAATCATTCGCCAGCACACCAGGCCAATCAAACCATAGGCAAAGAGAATATCGCCATCCCAGAAGAAAATGCCATGAATCAATCCCAGTAATAATAAGAGGGAAAGCCGTGCCCGTATCCAGCCTTTACCGCGTTTAAGCAACAGCTCCAAACCCGCACCAAATAAGATAGCAAAAATAGACAGAAACTTGGCTTGCGCGACAATATCAAGAATGGCCCATGTCCAGCTATCAGACACTGAGGGAAGACCAAGATAAGCGGGATTAAGATAAGCAGCCTTAGGAAGGCCGAAAGCACTAATATTGAGCAGAAGAATGCCAAGAATGGCCAGACCTCGCGCGCTGTCTAACGTTGCGATGCGTTGACGCATACCCGACATCCTGTATAGGGGCACCCATTGGTGCCCGCTCTGGCAAAAGGCTAATTAGCCGTTGTGACGAACAGCACGCAGAAACTCCTGACGAGTATTCTGGCTGGATTTGAACAACCCGCCCAATGATGTAGTGGTGGTCGCACTGGTCGCATCGCGGATCCCGCGAGCTTTCACACAATAATGTACTGCATCGATGGAGACAGCGACATTATTTGTCCCTAACAAGGTCTGCAACGCCAACAGAATTTGCTGTGTCAGTCGCTCTTGTACTTGTGGCCGCTGGGCGAAAAACTGCACGATACGGTTAATTTTGGATAAACCAATCACACTGTCTTTCGGGATATAGGCCACTGTCGCTTTACCATCAATCGTCACAAAATGATGTTCGCAGGTACTGGTCAGGGTGATATCTCGCACCGTTACCATTTCATCGACCTTCATTTTATTTTCGATCAGGGTAATTTTGGGGAAATTCTCATAATCCAATCCAGAGAAAATCTCATCAACATACATTTTGGCAATGCGTCTTGGTGTATCGGCCAGGCTATCGTCAGATAAATCAAGATTCAACAATTGCATGACTTGCGTCATATGTTCCTGAATCCGGGTTTTGCGCGTTTCGGCATCTAATTCTTGTTTGCGCAATGGGGTTTCAAGGCCACGGGCCAGCAGTGCTTCATGAACCAGCTCAGCTTCTTTACTCAGCGATGACATTATTTTCTCCAACAGGCGTGCGTATCTGAGCGGAATAAACATGATGCAGATCACGTTCAGATTTTGCTCCCCACTTTAGTTGAGAGCAAAATGATTATCCAGTGATTGTTCTTAATCTTCGATGATTGTTTTTATATTCAATATCGTTATTCATCTCCAGTGGTTCTTTTTATCATGATGAAACAGTTGCATCTGGCTCGATGGCAGCTTCCCGCGCCCGGGCTGGCGTTTTAATCACCAAAGCGCCGGCAATAATCAGCGCCACTATTGCAACATATAACGCTGGCTCCAACCGGTGAGTTAATGCGGTCGAAATTGCGGATAATATCGGGCCAACCAACTGCCCAATGGCATAACCAGTAGTCAATAGACCGGCCATGTAACGGGTGTGTTCTGGTGCCAACTCACGGCCATGTTGCAAAGAAAGCTGGACGACACTCAGGAACCCGCCGCCGGTGAGTAAAGCACCTAATACCAGCCCGCTTACTCCCGGCACCACCTCGGCACACAATACCCCCAAGGCCTGCACCCATAGGGTTAATGCCAGTCGAGTTTGTGATGTCAAACAATGGCGCGTCAGAATACCAAGGGTAATACCTATCACCGCAGCGCCGCCGAAAACAGGCCAGACAAACTGGGCAAACAAGCTTTCAGGGAAGCGAGCGGTTGCCATCTGCGATAAAAATGTGGCGGGTAAAATATAGCCAAATCCCGCGAGGCTATAGCTCCACACTAATCGTTTCAGTGCTGGCGTTAAAGTCAATGGTAGCGCTGCAACATGGGGGCGGTGCAACTCGCCACTACGCGGTAAATTGATACTAATAGCAGCAATAATAACCAACGCCAATACACCGTACACCAGCCAGGCCTCACTTGCCGATAAGCCATAACTATGGATAAGCACAGCCAACATACCGCTGATGAATATGCCAGCCCCCGGCCCGGCAAAAACCGCGGCGCTCAATGCAGGGCGGCCAAAATGAGCTAATCGTTCATTAGTCCAGGCCGCAACCAGCACCATCGACCAGCCGCTAGCCCAACCAATAGCAAAACGCACCACACCATGCCACCACGGCCCGTCGACAACAGCAGATAGCAGAGTTAACGCCACCGTCCCCCAAACCCCTAACCACAAACGGCGTTCGACATGGCGGCTGGCCCGCATGGCATCAAAAGCACCAAACAGATATCCCAGATAATTAAACGCCGCAACCAGCCCTGCTCCGGTCAGGCTGAATTGATGCTCTGCAATCATCAGCGGCACTTGGGGGGTGAAAGCAAAGCGACCAATTCCCATCGCCACCACTAATGCCAGAAAACCACTTAATGCAATTCTTAATGCCATCTGTCCAATCCATCTATTGCTGCCAGCTCATTACGCGGACAGTGGGTTAAAAGAAAGTTGCGAATATCATGCCAGAGCATTAGAATCACAAAAAATGAATAATACACACTAAGTTCATCACAAAAAGAGAACATCTATGGATCTGACCCAGCTGCGCATGTTTTGTTGCGTAGCGGAAACCGGCTCCGTTGCCCGAGCAGCGGAGCAGATGCACCGCGTCCCATCAAATTTAACGACACGCCTGCGCCAACTTGAAATCGAGTTGGGGGCAGACCTGTTTATTCGTGAAAAGCAGCGCCTACGCCTGTCACCCATGGGTCATAATTTTCTTTGCTATGCCAACCGTATTTTGGCGCTGAGCGAAGAGGCCATGAGCATTACTCATGCGGGTGAACCTGCTGGTAATTTCCCACTCGGTTCAATGGAAAGCACTGCTGCCACTCGCCTGCCTAACCTGCTCGCGGCTTATCACCAGCGCTATCCCAAAGTCTCTTTGTCACTGACTACAGGAACATCCGGCGAAATTATTGAACAAGTCCGAGCCGGAACACTAGCGACGGCATTGGTCGATGGCCCGGTACAGCATGATGAACTGCACGGCTGCCGCTCTTTTGAGGAGCGGTTAGTTATCATTTCCTGTCTGGATCACCTAGCGATTAATCAAGCTCGTGATGCCGTGGATGAAACTCTGTTTGCCTTTCGCCCCAGTTGTTCTTACCGGCTACGACTGGAAAGCTGGTTCCGGCAGGCAGGCTGTTTACCTGGGCATATCATGGAAATCCAGTCTTACCACGCCATGCTAGCTTGTGTGGCAAGTGGCGCGGGGTTGGCGCTGATCCCGCATTCGGTATTGGCTCTACTTCCCGGTCACGAGCGGGTAAAAGTGCATCACCTGCCACCCGATATTGCCGAGACGGCAACCTGGCTCATTTGGCGCAAAGATGCCTTTAGCCCCAACGTTCGCGCCCTCAAAGAGTTGATCATTGAACAAATTGAAACTCAGTAACTGAGCGGGCAGAGTCACGATTTCCGACCATAATTCATACAAGTATCATCTGCTGTTACCGCGAACAACCATTCGCAACATATATGATACATAAAGAATATATTTATATAACACTCATTACGCAGAAGCTATAGGAGCAACACCATGGAGATGATTAAAACCCGCGCAGCAGTCGCATGGGGGCCAAACCAGCCATTATCCGTTGAAGAAGTTGATTTGATGCCACCACAAAAAGGTGAAGTACTGGTACGGATCGTCGCCAGTGGGGTTTGCCACACCGACGCCTACACCTTATCAGGCAAAGATCCTGAAGGGGTATTCCCGGCAATTCTGGGCCACGAAGGTGGTGGGATTGTTGAAGCGATTGGCGAAGGCGTGACCAGTGTCGCGGTGGGTGATCACGTGATCCCACTGTACACACCTGAATGCGGTGAATGTAAATTCTGTCGCTCCGGCAAAACTAACCTGTGTCAGGCAATTCGCAGCACTCAAGGTAAAGGCTTGATGCCCGATGGCACCACGCGCTTCTCGAAGAATGGCCAGCCTATTTTCCATTACATGGGCACTTCAACTTTTTCTGAATTGACCGTCGTACCAGAAATATCACTGGCAAAAATCAATAAAGAAGCACCATTAGAAGAAGTTTGTTTGTTAGGTTGTGGTGTGACCACTGGTATGGGGGCAGTTATCAATACTGCCAAAGTGAAACCGGGCGACACAGTGGCTATCTTCGGCTTGGGTGGTATTGGTTTGTCTGCGGTTATTGGCGCACAAATGGCCGGTGCCAGCCGGATTATCGGGATCGATCTCAATACCAGCAAATTCGAGCTGGCCCGCAAACTGGGTGCAACTGACCTGATTAACCCGAAAGATTATGATAAACCTATTCAGGATGTGATTGTCGAGCTGACTGATGGCGGCGTCGATTTCTCATTTGAATGTATTGGTAACGTCAATGTCATGCGTTCAGCTTTAGAGTGCTGCCATAAAGGTTGGGGCGAATCAGTTATTATTGGTGTCGCTGGTGCAGGTGAAGAAATTTCAACTCGCCCATTCCAACTAGTGACAGGCCGAGTCTGGCGTGGTTCTGCTTTTGGCGGAGTCAAAGGTCGCTCAGAATTACCGGGTATTGTGCAGCAATATCTGGATGGAAAATTTGCCCTAAATGATTTCATCACTCATACCATGGGTTTGGATCAAATCAATGAAGCCTTTGATTTGATGCATGAAGGCAAATCTATCCGTACCGTGATTCATTTTGATCAGTCACCAAAAAAACATACTTTACAAAATAAATAGCGCAGGGAGGCAGACAACGCATGAACACGTCACTTGAACTTCTCGAAGAGCACCGGATGTTTGGTGGATGGCAGCAACGCTATCGCCACGCCGCCAGCAGCCTGAATTGCAATATGACCTTCAGCATCTATCTGCCACCACCACGGGATGATAACCCGCCGCCGGTACTTTACTGGCTATCGGGGCTCACCTGTAATGATGAAAACTTCACGTTGAAAGCAGGCGCACAGCGGATCGCGGCTGAGCTCGGGTTGGTACTGGTGATGCCAGATACCAGCCCACGTGGCGATGACGTACCCAATGATGACGGCTATGATTTAGGCCAAGGGGCTGGGTTCTACCTGAATGCGACACAAGCGCCCTGGTCTGAGCATTTTCATATGTACGACTATGTCAGCCAAGAGTTACCTGCGTTGATCCGCCAGCATTTCAGTGTGAGTGATCGTCAATCTATCAGTGGTCACTCAATGGGCGGCCACGGTGCGCTGATGTTGGCATTGCGTAATCCTCAGCAATATCAATCCGTGTCTGCTTTCGCACCGATAGTTAACCCGTGTCAGGTTCCGTGGGGCCGCAAGGCTTTTAGTGCTTATCTGGGTGCTGATGAAAGTCAATGGTTGCAATATGATAGCTGCCATTTACTCACGCATGCACCAACCCAGTTGCCAATATTGGTCGATCAGGGAGATGGAGATCAATTCCTTGCCGATCAATTACAACCGGCGAAATTAGCAGAATTGGCTCGTCAACGTGATTGGCCTCTGACCTTGCGTATTCAGCCGGGCTATGATCATAGCTATTTCACCATAGCGACATTTATTGAAGATCATCTGCGTTTCCATGCGGGATACTTACATCGCTAACGGATATAACTCAGCCGATCAGTAATAATAGAAACCTCAAGCTCCTTCGGGAGCTTGAGGTTAATGACAAAGTGCCCGTAGCGGTGAAAACAGGCAGATCGTAAAGACGCCGTACTTCTTTTGTTAAAACAAGCATCCCTGGAGGCTCGAGCCGCGTATATGGACGCTCCCAATAAACCAAGTGTTTTTTCTTGAAAATAGCGCTCAGGTATTGCAGCCATATATCCGGTTTCTTTATGGGCGCGATTGCGCCCGAACCATGATGAAATCCGCCAAGTGAGTTCCTATCATCCTTACGGGCCAAATGCCCCGGCGGCTCACGGAGTTTCTCACTTGCGGTCTTACCTGTTTTGCCATCTCAATAATTACACTTGCAATTACCTGAAACGTATTCACTTTTTTTCTTGAGCCTTGTCCGTGTTTGAGATTATCTCAAACCGCGGATAAGGTTCGATATTCCGTATGATGAACCAGCATCGACCACAAAATACGTGCCGTTTTATTGGCCTGTGCCACAACGGCTACGTTATAGGCCTTTTTACTCAACAGCCTGTAAAGCCACGGCATATTGTCTTTGTGTCTCTCAATAACGGCTGCAACTGCCCGCGCACCATGGACCAGAAGATAACGGAAATAGCGGTCACCTCTTTTGCTGATTCGGCCCAATCTCTGCTTACCACCACTGGAGAACTCTCTCGGCACCAATCCCAACCAGGCAGCAAACTGTTTCGCTGAATGAAATTGTTGCCCATTCCCCACTGACGCCACAAGGTAGGTCGCCGTCATCAATCCCACACCAGGGACTTTCAAGACCCGCTGGCAGGCGGGTTGTGTTTTTGCCCAACTGCTAAGTTCTTGTTCGATCAACGTGATTTGATCTTCCACACCCTGAAGGTGTTCAAGTTGACGTGCGACACTACAACGGACAAAAGGTGATAACTCGTTATCATATTCTTCCAGTATTTCAGGGACTTTCTTATACAGCTGACTTAATGTGCGAGGCATGATAATGCCAAATTCAGCCAAAATGGCCCGCATACTATTAGCACAAGCAGTGCGTTCGCGGATAAGGATATTTCGCTCGGTATGCAGCACCAGAATAGCTTGTTGCTCTGCCGTTTTAATCTGAACAAAACGCATATTAGGCCGTGCAACAGCTTCACAAATGGCTTCTGCATCAGCGGCATCTGTCTTATTCGTTTTGACATAAGGTTTCACATACTGAGGGGGAATGAGTTTAACCTCATGCCCATACTGCCGTAAAACACGCGCAAAATGATGACTGGAAGCACAGGCCTCCATGCCAATCAAGCAAGGTTCAAGTTGCATGAGAAAAGGAAGGAATTTATCGCGGGTGAGTTTCTTCTTAAGAACAGTTTGACCGTTGCAGCCGACACCATGAAGCTGGAAAACATTTTTTGCCAAGTCGATACCAAGAGTAGATACTTTCATGTGGACGCTCCTTCTTCTGAGTTTTAACACTCACATTTAGGCACTCTGATGCCGTAAAAGTTGGAGCGTCCATTTCATTATCCTTGGCGCGGACGCTTTACTCTTCTACCTGTCCTCACCTTGCAAGATTGGGTTGTCGAGGTTTGTCAGCAGTCTGAAGCTCCTTCGGGAGCTTTTTATTTTATTGCAAATATATAGTTTACTCTCGTTACGCTAATAACTAATAATCCTTTAGTTTAATAACATAATTAATAAATTATTATAAAAAGCATGATGAAAAAAACATTGATAAAATCGAAGAAAAGAATTACAAATAAATGGCTCAATACTCACCGAGGCTGAGCAGCACAAAAAAGGAATAAACTTAAAAGGAGATTCATATGTTTACTTCGAACCAATCAAATGAAAGAATAAATAACACTCATTTAATGGCATTAAAGACTAAGTTAGAGTCGTTAGAACAATCATTTAAAGATAATTTATTTTCTATAAATGATCATGAAATAGAAAATCTAACACGCAGCAACTCCAACAACAAAATAACTGCATGGAATTGGTCAAAAAGTTTTACACAACAATAAATCAAACAATTATGCTTTTAATTAAAACAAATTAAGATGCTATTAATAGCATCTTAATTATAATAATTATTATCGTTTGATGAATTTTAGAAAAAAGCAACACCATCACTCTATATTTTATTAAAATCAGTGAGATATTTCCCATGCTAACAAGTGAATTTTTCAATGATCTGAAGCTAAGCCCAGTATCAAGCCTGTTAGCAATACTAATAACGGCTATAGGATTGATCTCACTATTTTTTGTATTGCTTATTTATTTAACAGACTCTCGTATTGAAAAACATAATAGTAACTATAAAGATATATATCGGATAGAAACATCATTTAATCTACCTAATGGCGATGAAGTGAAGTCAGCACAAGTCCCCTTCCCACTTATTTCCGTATTAAGAAATGATAAAAGTATCAAGAAAATTGATTACATCGTACGTATTTTCACCAACCTGCATTCCAATGATAAGACGTATTCAAATATTGATATCTATGCAATTAGCACCGATTTTTTTAACACATTAAATCCCTATCAACAAAAAAATCTCTATCTGGCGCAGAATGAAATTATCATTACCCCAGAGTTTAACCGACAATATCTTCATCTGGATAACCCTCAAGGGCATGTCATAACGTTAGGTGATAAAGGCCAATTTCTTATTAAAGATGTTGTTGAATTTAATCCATCCAGCCGTTTTAAAACGACTGCAATTATCGCATTCGCTCCTGAAATATTAGATGGCTATCACGATAAAAGACATGATTGGTATGACACCCATGCCTACGCTTTTATCACGATGAAATCTGGGATGACCCCCACCCCAGAGCAACTAAATTCTCACGTTATTCAGCACGCACCACAGCTTCCAGGAGCCCCTTTTAGTCCAGAAGAATTCATTCAGCTTTCAGCTCATAATATTGCAGATATCCATTACGACAATGCATTGCCTGATGAAATTAGCACTGTAGTTTCAAGCTCATACTTAAATATTTTATACACATCAGGTGTATTTATTTTTTTTGCTACGACAATGAATTTCTTCAATATTAACAATGTGATAAACACAAAGAAGAGAAACAGTTTCTATATAAAAAAAGCCGTTGGCGCGTCCAATTTTCAGCTAATCACAGAAGCATTTTTTATTGCTACATTCCAAACTGCATTTGTACTGTTAGTTGCTCTTTTTATTTTGATGTCACTCGTGCAATTTTCCGATAGCGCCAGAGAACTCATCTTTACTCATGGTAGTGATGACTTCTCAACCGCGTTGTCTATTACTACAGCGCTAACTTACGCAGCTATTTTGCTCGCCCACTACCTCTTTTTGCTGACGCTTACTTTGCCTAATAATACCTATAGCAACAGCATTGCTGCACAATCATCTCAGTCACACTATATGACTCGTATTATGTTCTGCATGCAGATCATTATTGCAGGTGTCATCATATACCTGTGGGCAGGTATAATGACACAGATGCATTTTATGAAAAATTACAATTTTGGTTATGAAAAAGAAAATGTAATAACATTTATACTAAGTGATGAATTAAAATCAAAAACAGCAATAAACAATTTACAAGATGAATTAAGGAGTGCAGCTGGAGTTAATAGTATCTCGTTGAGTAACTGGCGGCCATTTGATATGTCACGACATAATATTTCCGTATTCCATAATAATCAGCAAGAAAAAGACAAACTACTCACAGTCAACATACTTAAAGTAAACAAAAACTTTATTAACACTTGGGGGATAAATATTCTGGCAGGTGACGAAAACCCATTATTACCCAGTGATAATAGCAATATTTACCATGCAATTGCCACGAAATCGTTTATGACATTAATGGGACAACAGTCCTATGAGCATATACTAAATACTATTTTTTATATTAATGAGAATAACTCGCAGCAATCAGTTAGGGTACTGAATGTGATCGATGACTTTTATCTGGCAGATAGAGAGGAGACACCGCCGCCCTTACTTATTCTCATTCAAAACACCCCCCAACGCTATGGCGCTGTCAAACTTGAAAGCATTCAAGATTTCGGGAAAGTAGAGAAAATATTAAAACGCCATCATGTTAATACCGAACACATAAAATCGGTCAACAAACTTCATAAAGAATATTTCAGCAATAATATAATTATGTATAATACGAGCAACACGGTAACATTATTTACAGTCATATTAGTATTAATAAGCACGATAATAATCAGCACCTCAGAGACCAAACGACTCGAAAAAACACTGGCAATAATGGAATCGATTGGTGGATCAATTTATACGCATATTATTTTCTTTATACAGCAGAACATTATACCTATCGTCATAGCTGTAATAATATCATTACCTGTCAGTTTTCTGTTATTGCATAATTGGCTGACACAATACAGTATAGTTAAAGGGCTAGCTTATATTTACGCGACAAGTTCATTTGTTATTTTCATTTTATGCATAATTCTCGTTATGACCATTACACTTATTTTAAATAGTCATACACTAAATAGTCAGAAGAAGAAATAAAATCATGGATATAAATATTGAGCAGAGAAAAAACAAAAACATAACTGCGAAAATAATTATATTTTTCGTATTATTGGCTGTTATTGCTTGTCTTTATTATATTTATTATTTATCTACCGCTCAGCGTTCTTTACTCATATCACGAGAGGATACAGTTTTCCATACTATTGAATCAGAAGTATATCAGGAAGTGCTGACGACCCGAGCTATCGCGGTACCGAAAGAAAGTATAATTGTATCAAGTGAACGAGGAGGAAAAGTTACAGAAGTCGCCAAACAGGCTTTCGATACTGTCGCGAAAGGCGATGTTATTATTCGTTTATCTAACTACGATTTTATGCTGGAAGCGACATCCAGAATAGTCAATATTACCGAGCAAATAAACAATCTCCGTAATATGAAAATACAGTTGGAACAAGATAACCGAGAGACAAAACTTAATTTACAAGAGGCCCAGCATCAGATAACGACTATTTCGAAAGATTTGGCAAGGCATCAAGTTCTCGATATGAAATCCATGATTGCAAAATCCGAATTGGAAAATCAAGTCGGTATGTTAAAAAACTGGAAAATTAAAAGTGAAATTTTAAAAGAACACGATAATAAAAATAAAGAGTCATTCCCCACACAATTCAAAAGCATAGATGATTCTATATTATTACTGGAGAGAATGATGGATATTATAGAAAACGGGATGGAACAATTGGTTATAACAGCACCCATTGATGGAGTTTTATCTATCCTTGATGTAGAACCAGGTCAACAAATAAAACCCGGCGAAAAAATTGCAATTATCGATAACCTTCAATCATATTATTTCAATGTGTATTTCAGTGAATATTACCTCAATAAAATTAAGCCGCAAAGCCAAATATTGGCAACAATAAATGGTCAAGAAACACCACTACTTATTGAGTCAGTATCAACTATTGTTGAAAATGGTAAATTCAAAGCAAAACTGATGCCATTACATGCCTCTACCACCCTGCTTAAAAGAGGACAATCTATTGAAATAAAAATTCCATTACAAGAAGAAAGTAACGCTGTGCTGATGGCACCCACTGATAGCATCATTTTCGATGATAATGGAAATAGTTTTATCTATATTTATCAGCCAGAAGACGATCTTGCCATTAAATCTAAAATAGAAATAAAGCGTCGGAATCCGATGAAAACAGAGATAACAGCAGGGATAAAGGTAGGGGAAATCATTATCAAGCCCCCAGCGACTAATAGTAGTGAATACGATATCATTGGGTTCAAATAACATGCTAAACATACAAAATGCTGAAAAATGCTATACCACAAAAACAATTAAAACCAGGGTTCTTAATCATCTAAATTTCAGTGTTGAGAAAGGTGATTTCGTTTCTATCATGGGGCCATCTGGCTCAGGTAAATCAACATTACTTAATATCATCGGTCTGTTTGATCACCTTGATAACGGTTCATTTACACTGGCAGGAAAAGATATTATCGGCATCAGTTATTCACAAAAAATAATATTAAGGCGGTTATTAATAGGTTATATATTTCAATCATTCAACCTCATTTCACACTTATCTATTTTTGATAACGTTGCTTTACCACTTAAATACCGTGGTATTGGAAAAAAGGAACGTACCGAACAAGTTAACCAAGTTTTAAACCTGTTCGATATTGATAACCGGAAACATCATAAACCAATGCAACTCTCAGGAGGTCAACAACAACGAGTCGCCATCGCCAGAGCGATGGTATCTAACCCCGCATTGCTCTTGGCTGATGAGCCTACTGGTAATTTAGACAGTAAAAATGCCCGTTCTGTATTACAGCAATTAAAATATATAAACCAAAAAGGTACAACTATTATTATGGTTACACATTCAGATGAAGCCTCTGCATATGGCAACAGAATAATAAATATGAGAGATGGAAAACTAACATGAATAAATAGGAATATACTATGGATAATATGATTCCGGTAAAATACATTGATTATATTAAGATAAGCGAAATAGATCTCAAAGAACTGGAAAAACTCGAGACATGTGAATACAGAATACTATCGTCTTTTCTTATTGGTAAAATACCAGCAAAAAAATTACTCGATAGTGATGAGCTAGATATATTCAACGAAGAGATAAAAAAAAGTATTTCAGTGAAAACGATTAAAGCCCAAAAACTGGTTGTTGTGTTAAAGGCAACCCGTTTATGTAATCTTCGTTGTACCTACTGCCACTCATGGGCAGAAGGCCCCAATCAGACGGTATCATTTCATACCCTCGTCCGTACAGTACGGCAGATCCTTGCCATTCCTAATGTAAATAGATTTGAGTTTGTCTGGCATGGCGGTGAAATCACACTGCTAAAGCCAGCATTTTTTAAAAAACTTATTTGGTTGCAGCAACAATTTAAGCGGCCAGAGCAATATATAACTAACACCATGCAATCAAATGTCGTCAATATCTCAGATGAGTGGTTAATATTTATTAAAGGTATTGGCATGAATGTCGGAATTAGTCTTGATGGTGTACCAGCGGTAAATGATAAACGACGGGTAGATTATCGGGGAAGAAAGACATCTGATCGCATAGCCAAAGGAATAAAAAAACTTCGCGAGTATAATATTCCATATGGTGCTCTTATTGTTGTTGACCGAGAAGTTTATCAAACTGACATGAAAGAAATGTTGGACTATTTTATTTCAATAGAATTAACCCACATTGAGTTTCTTAATATAGTTCCTGATAATAGACTCGTTAAAGGGCAGTATGTTGGCGAAGGATTTATCAGTTATGCTGAGTTTATCCAGTTTCTATCAACGTTGTTTACTATTTGGGTAAACGGTTATCAGGGAAAGATACATATTGCTGTTTTTGATGATTTTATTCGTGTATTGAAAGATGCTAAAAATAAACCTTCCGCATGTTATTGGTCTGGCAATTGCTCGCAAGAAATTATCACCTTAGAACCCAATGGCGACATCTCTCCCTGTGACAAATATGTGGGTGATAAAGGTAGCATCTATGGATCTTTATTAGATACTGACTTGGCTGATCTTTTAGCTCATTCATCACATAATCAACAAGCCATCAATGAGGAAAAAACCGCGACTAAAAAAATGCAACATTGCGAGTGGTTTTCTATTTGTCATGGCGGCTGCCCCCATGACCGGGTTATTAACCGTCGACATACCGAAGGATATAATGATACATGTTGCGGAACGGGAAAATTACTGGCGACTATTCAGCGAAATTTAGCCAGTACTTACTGAAGCGACATTATAATAGCTTGAATTGTAACATGATAACTCAGTATTCTGCCTTTCTATAAACAGACAGAATGCTGATAATTTGGGGTTTATTAGGAAGGAGTTTTAGACTAAAAAGCAGATCCGGGTTGTAACAGAAAAGCCTGCTCCTCGGCACTGGATACTCGCCCAAGAATATGATTGCGGTGTGGGTAGCGGCCAAAGCGATCAATAATTGCTTTATGGCGCAATTCATAATCGAGCTGAGTCTCATTACCTAGTTCGGTATATAGCTTCAATGCTTGCTGATGGATTAATGCGGATTCAGAATGCATAAAAGGTAAATAGAGGAACCCCCGCTGCGTATCTGATAACAGCCCAGCCTTGCCACTGCTGACCGCCTCCTGTGCCAACACCAAGGCCATACCATCACAGGAAAATGAAGTCGGTAAATCGCGGAATAGATTTCGGCTGAATTGATCTAATATCAGAATTTCTGCCAAGCGCCCCTCAATATTCAGCCGCCAGTGAGCCAATTCCCCCTTGGACGCCGCCTGCCAAATGGCACCAAAATGCTGACGTAAATGGGTGTCAAAATCCTCATCTTTTTTGAACCACAATGCGGGGTCCATCTCACTAAACCAGAATTTCAGAATTTTTTGATAATCCATATTACCCCCAATTTCACCCGACAAAGAAAATGCCAATAAAAAAGAATGATACAACTCAAGACAATATCAGACTGTGACCTCTTTGCCCCCCATCAATTCACCCGCATAGCAATCTCTGCCATAATGGCGATCTCAATTGATTATTGCCGCGCACCCGTTATAGCTTCTGGCGACGGTGCCGCCATCAGACCACGGAGTCCCGCATGGATCACTGTAATACCTCGGATTTACTCTCTCTGGAACAAGCTCTGACCAAAATGCTGTCACAGGTCACGCCATTACCGGCCACCGAAACCATTGCACTCACTGATGCTGCGGGGCGTATCACTGCCAGCGCAATCACATCTCCGATTGCCGTCCCCCCTTTCGCTAACTCCGCTATGGACGGTTATGCTGTGCGCTGTAATGAGCTTAGCAGCACAATGCCGTTACCGGTGGCAGGTAAAGCTTTTGCTGGTGCACCGTTTAAAGAAGAATGGCCAGCAAATAGTTGTATTCGAATTATGACGGGCGCTCCTATCCCCGAAGGAGCCGATGCCGTCATTATGCAAGAACAAGCTGTGGTAAGTGAACAAGGTGTCTCCTTCAGTGGCAATGCGCGGATTGGGCAGAACATTCGACTGGCAGGCGAAGATATCCAGCAAGGGGCGGCTGTTTTCCCCGCTGGCGTCAAACTCGGTGCGGCGCAACTTCCCCTCTTGGCATCATTAGGAATTGCCGAACTAACTGTTTTCCGCACATTGAAAGTGGCTATTTTCTCTACCGGCGATGAGTTGCAGGCCGTTGGGCAACCCTTGGGAGAAGGGCAAATTTACGATACCAACCGTTTTGCGGTCCGTTTGATGTTGCAACAGTTAGGTTGCCAAATTATTGATCTGGGTGTTATCCGTGATGACCAACAGGCATTGCGCAAAGCATTTGAGCAAGCTGATGCCGTCGCTGATTTGGTTATTAGTAGTGGTGGTGTTTCTGTCGGTGAAGCCGATTACACCAAACAGATGCTGGAGGAACTGGGTGATATTGGTTTCTGGAAGTTAGCCATAAAACCCGGCAAACCTTTTGCTTTCGGTAAATTGGATCATGCCTGGTTCTGCGGCCTACCGGGTAACCCCGTCTCTGCGGCGCTGACATTTTATCAGTTGGTACAACCCCTTATTGCGAAACTTTCCGGCCACTCGACATGGCATCCACCATTACGTCTGAAAGCAAAAACGATCACAAAGCTGAAAAAAACGCCGGGTCGTTTGGATTTCCAGCGTGGGATTTTCTCAACGAATTCTCGTGGCGAACTGGAAGTAAGTACAACTGGCCATCAAGGTTCACATGTCTTCAGCTCATTCAGCCAAGGTAACTGTTTTATCGTGCTTGAGCGGGAACGTGGTTCGGTAGAAGTCGGTGAAGTTGTTGAAATAGAGTTGTTTAATGAACTATTACGCTAGTTGATTATTGGCCCAATAAATTACTGAGAGCCTGATATGTTGCCTGAACTTTCCGATGCGCAAGCCCTGCGTTATAACCGGCAGATTGTCTTACGTGGTTTTGATTTTGACGGTCAGGAAAAACTGAATGCCGCTAAGGTATTAATTGTTGGATTAGGTGGCCTCGGGTGTGCCGCTGCACAGTATCTTACAGTGGCAGGTGTAGGTCATCTCACACTGCTGGATTTTGACAAGGTGTCTCTTTCCAATCTACAAAGGCAGGTTCTGCACCGCGATAACCGTATCGGTATGTCTAAGGTGGCTTCTGCGGCACTAACTTTGTCTGAGATGAATCCCAGCCTGATAATCAAAACCATTGATGCTCAGTTAGATGATGAACAACTTGCCATTGCCATAGCTGAACATCAATTGGTGTTAGATTGTACCGATAATGTCGCCAGCCGTGAGCAACTTAACCGCCTATGCCATGCACAGCGTAAACCACTGGTTTCAGGTGCGGCAATTCGCATGGAGGGGCAAGTCAGCGTCTTTACCTATCAAGAGGATCAGCCGTGCTATCGCTGTCTGAGCCGGTTATTTGGCGATAACGCCCTAACCTGCGTTGAAGCCGGAGTCATGGCCCCATTAGTGGGTATTATTGGCAATCTACAAGCGATGGAAGCGATAAAACTACTGACTCAGTATGGGCAGGTAATATCAGGCCGCATAGTAATGTATGACGCCATGACGGCTGAGTTTCGGAGTTTAAAACTGGCAAAAGACGCTAACTGCGTGGTTTGCGGTAAGGATGAATTGGCTAAGGTAGCTGACCAACCTGTTTTGTAGCACCGAGTCTGTCGAAGCGGCCACCTCAAGATATGCGTCAGTGACTTATACCACAACAACTCACTGGCACTTTTCCTCATGGATCAATTTTGATATCGCTCTGCGGGGGTCAATTGCCTCCCGTACTTTTTTTGGATTCCTATATTTTAAGGGTTATCTATGACTGTTTTTATTAAAAAATAAGGCAATGAACACTACCATCCCCCTTATTTATCATTAATCATTGTGACCTTTTTCGACTTTTTTATGTTCAACATTAATCCAATAGCAGAGTTAAGAATGGATGGACTACAGTGTCTCACTCACAAATTATTTCTTAACTTAATTCAATCTTCATCGACACGTTATTGGAGTTGAAGGCTATCTGGAGAGAGCTTTATGTTGCATCCTGTATTACGTACTACCCCCGTTGCCCTGAGTCTATTATTGGCGTTGGGTTTTTCTTCTACGTTATCTGCCGCCGTTGCAGATATGCCAGTAAATATATCTACTCAGCATACAAAAACGGCGAATAGCCATAATACTGCTGAAGCATCGCGACAAATTCGCGTGGTTCAAAATGGTTCTCCGATTTATTTTAATGAACAGCAAAAGCGTAATAGGTTCACTCACCCAACCCAATCTAGTGGTTTTTGGGTAAACAAAGGCGACAACCTGCGTATTGAGTACCAGCATCAGGGAGAGGATATTGATGCATTGCCTGAACTATGGATTGTGCCGGTCAGGAAAGGCAATGAAGAGGACTTTGAGCGACAGGTAGTTAAACTGCAACGAGGTATTAATGAGATTGAGGTTGAGAATACTGGCCCACTTTATTTTGTCGCCACAAATCAGCCTGGCAGCAGTGAAATTACCGTTAATTTGCTTGAGGGTGGTAAACCTATGCCGCGCTTTATTTTGGGCGAAAATACCGCTGAAGACTGGCAGGCGCAGTTAGTGAAGTTTGGCGATGCACCTTTCGCCGAGTTGGTAGGTAAACGTATGATCCTCACCATGCCGATCGCAGATATGCGTGAGAAAGCAACCGACCCTGAGGGTGTTTTGGTCTTGTGGGATCGCATCGTCAGCCTCGCAGAAGAACAATTCGGGCTCAGTGCGAAGAGAGCTTTCCCCCATCGTGCTACCCCTTTCCAATACCAATTTGTGAGTAAGCCAAATAGCACGCCGGGCTATATGTCAGCGGCAAATTATTGGCTGGGTTCTAACGCCTCAGGTATTGCGGAAGTAATTAATACCGACAAATTACAAAATGAAGGCTGGGGGCCTTGGCATGAGTTGGGCCATCACTACCAAATGCCAGCATGGACGTTTAAAGGTAATACAGAAGTCACAGTAAATTTGACTTCGTTGTATGTTCAACGTGCTCTGGGTGGCACTTCGCGCATGGAAGCAGACTCACGCTGGGAAGATATCGCTGTTTTCTTAAAGGACAAAAGCAAAGCATACGAAGATGCTGGCGTATTTGTCAGTTTAGGCATGTTTTGGCAGCTGGATTTGGCATTTGGTAAGGACTTCTACCAACGCCTCGGTGATCGTTACCGCACGCTGACTCCGGCAGAACAACCAAAGAATAACGATGAGAAAAAGCAGCGCTTTCTTTTGGAAGCCAGTCGGGTTTCAGGCATGAGCCTTAAATCATTTTTCCATCAATGGGGTATCAAACCGACTAAAGAAACTAGCGCGCAATTAAAAGCAATGAATTTGCCTCAATTAACTAAGCCAATTTGGCTTAATAGCGACAACAATATTGCTCACAGTTACCCTCTGACCCAGCAAAATATCACCGGCGATGTGCGTGTACCTGACACGGTCAATGCGGGGGATGTATTTAGCGTATCCGTAGATGTGACTAACCGCGATATATCAGTGTTGAATTACCAGTGGGACATTCCACCGGGCGTTGAAATTATCACTGATAAGGGTAATGAAATTACTCTGCGAGCACCGCGTAACGCATTACAAAATGCCATGCTGTCAATTCCGGTTACGGTAACGGATAGTAATAATATGGCCATGAGGCTGGCCAGCTCGACTCAATTGAAGACCGTAGGCGAAAATATATCAGCGCGTGAAGCTTATAATCAATTGATCAAACAGCGTTACCAAATAGTGGGCGATTTTAATCACTGGGATGACGCATCACATAAAGGTGTTCCAGGTACATTCTATCAATACGATAACCACTACACGTACACTCGTGATTATTTCCGCTTAAAAACCAGTTCATATTGGTACTTCCCCAGTAATCAAACCAGCAATACCGCTTGGGAATATTTAGAAAGCTATAATGGTTCTCAATATCTGAGCGGTGAAGTTATTGAGGAAGTTACAGCAGCCAAACCAGCAGAGAAGCCGGTAGAAAAACCAGTACAGTGCAGCGCACCATCCTGGGAAGAGAAAGTCTATAACGGGCCAACCACTGTCAGTAAAGATGGGCGGATTTATACCAGCAAATGGTGGGTATCCGCTGAAATGGTACCGGGTGATGCTGCGGTAACCGATACCACCGGTAACAGCACCGGCTGGGGTAAGGTCTGGGAAGATAAAGGCTTATGTGACACCCCGGTTAATGACGAGCTGAAAACAGTGATTCAGTCAAAACCTGTTGCGCCACAGCTATGTAGCGCACCATCCTGGCAGCAGAAAGTCTATGGTGAGCCGACTACGGTCAGTAAAGATGGGCGGGTTTATACCAACAAATGGTGGGTTGCTGCTGAAGCAGTACCGGGTGATAACACCGTGACGGACACCACGGGTAACGGCACCGGTTGGAATAAGGTTTGGGAGGATAAAGGCGCCTGCTAATGACCGCTGATAGGCCATAATGGATTAAAGGCAGGGTAACCCTGCCTTGAGACTGATAAGTTGATGCGATTATTCATGCATCAACTTTTTATTAATAAATCAATAAGTTATTACGACTGAATACCCTGACTACGCAGATAATCTTCGTAGTTACCGGTAAAGTCGATCAGTTTTTTCGGTGTCATCTCAATCACTCGGGTCGCCAGTGAACTGACGAACTCACGGTCATGGGAAACGAAGATTAACGTACCTTCGTACATTTCCAATGCCATGTTAAGAGCTTCAATCGATTCCATATCCAAATGGTTGGTTGGCTCATCCATTACCAGAATGTTAGGACGCTGCATCATCAGCTTGCCAAATAGCATGCGCCCTTTCTCACCACCAGATAGAACTTTAACTTTCTTCTTGATATCGTCTTGGCTAAACAGTAAACGACCCAACACACTGCGCACAGCCTGCTCGTCGTCCTTTTCCTGTTTCCACTGACTCATCCAGTCAAATACTGTGAGATCAATTTCAAAATCACTGGCGTGATCCTGCGCGTAATAGCCAATTCTACTGTTTTCAGACCATTTCACGGTACCGGCGTCCGCTTCATAATCCCCTACCAAGGTTTTCAGTAAAGTTGATTTACCAATACCGTTCGGCCCAAGAATAGCGACTTTTTCACCCACTTCCAGGCGCAGATTGAGGTTTTTAAACAGTGGGCCGTTATCAAAACCTTTAGTTAGCATTTCAACTTCCAGCGCATTTCTGAACAACTTTTTATCCTGATCAAAGCGGATAAATGGGTTCTGGCGACTTGAAGCTTTCACTTCATCAAGCTGAATTTTATCAATTTGACGGGCACGTGAAGTGGCCTGTTTGGATTTAGAGGCGTTGGCGCTAAAGCGGCTAACGAAAGATTGAAGCTCAGAGATCTGGGCCTTTTTCTTAGCATTATCAGAGAGCAAACGATCGCGAGCTTGAGTCGCCGCAGTCATATACTCGTCATAGTTACCCGGATAAACACGCAGTTCGCCGTAATCCAAATCCGCCATGTGGGTACAGACCATATTCAGGAAGTGACGGTCATGGGAAATAATGATCATGGTACTGCTACGTTCGTTCAGAACTTGTTCCAACCAGCGGATAGTATCGATATCCAGGTTGTTGGTCGGTTCGTCGAGTAACAAAATTTCTGGATCTGAGAACAGAGCCTGGGCCAACAATACGCGCAATTTAAAACCTGGCGCGATTTCGCTCATCAAACCATAATGCTGTTCAACTGGAATACCAACACCCAGCAGCAATTCACCAGCACGGGCTTCTGCGCTATAACCATCCATTTCACCATAGGCAACTTCCAGATCAGCCACTTTATAGCCATCTGCTTCGCTCATTTCAGCCATAGCGTAAATGCGGTCGCGCTCTTCTTTCACTTCCCACAACTCGCCGTGACCCATAATAACGGTGTCCAGCACTGTGTTGTTTTCAAAGGCGAATTGATCCTGACGCAACTTACCCAGACGCTCATTAGGGTCAAGGAATACGTTACCGCCACTCGGCACCAGATCACCACCAAGGATTTTCATGAATGTGGATTTACCACAACCATTAGCACCGATCAGGCCATAGCGATTACCGCCACCGAATTTTACTGAAATGTTCTCAAACAGCGGCTTGCTGCCGAATTGCATGGTGATATTGTTAGTACTTAGCACAGAGCTCGCTCTCGATTGGATTACTGAATAGGGGTATTCAAGAATACTAGAAAATGTGATTCGGCGCGCATTATGCCACAAGATGGCAAGAGTATCGCCTCCAGTTTGCATGAAATCTCAGCAGGGGTGGAAAGTGAGCAAGATTTGGGGCCGAACAGCCCCATTAAATAAATGAGGTATTAGCCTTGAGCTTCATTGGTACATTGCAGTGCGCTGTATTTATCCAACAAGAAAGGTCGCAGATACGCCACGGTGTTAGACATCGGTAATACCTCTTCGCTGAGATGAATATTCAGTATATTACTAAGGTAATCACGCCGTTTTTGTATTCTTTGCCAAACAGCGGGGTAATGGGCGGCCAGTTCATCACGTAAATGTTGATCAGCCAATGCAATACCGTCTTCCGCACTGACTCCTGCATAACCTTTCACTGCGGGGATGATATCGATTTGGAATAACATTCCACTGCTAATTTTTTCTTCCGAGTCCTTATAAATAGGCGAACACAACCATTCTTCATCCGCGACCAAATGCCCAGGATTTAATGACCAATGGTATTGCGACTTCGGTAAAACAGCTTCAATTGCTGCATACATCTCTTTGCCGGACATACCAATACGGATATTTTCCAGCCAGGTTACGACTGCGGCGTAATAAGGAATAGCAACTCTATCGAGATAATCCCTTTGTGCCAAAGGCAGCTCATCGCTGTGATGTACGGCATAACCCGTTCTACTGCTTAAGCCACCTTTATACCCGGTGGTTAATGATATTTTATCACCAAGTTGCACAATTTTATCACCAGGATACAAATTAGCGTTTTCAAAACGATCACCCGTTGCAGCAATCATCACAACAGTATTCGGCTGCCCTTCATCTGCCAGATAAGAACCAAGTTGCTTCTCAGTCACACCGATATCTACCGCAGTCAAGGCATTAAGAATACAATTAGAGGCCAAATTAGCACCGTATTCATAATGAGCTAATTCATTGGCATTGTTAGTCACTCTAGCTGCTGTATCACTACCAATAAATATGTGTGTCGCGTTGACCACCGGTGTTGACGATGAAATGGTTTGTTTTATTGCAGATAAAATAAAATGTGGAATATCAAATAATTGACTATTATCATCCAACTTGCTGGTAAATAATTTCCACCCGGCAATGCCGACTTTTTTAGCCAGCTGCAGGCCTGTGTCCGCCAATAAATCAGCTAGCGTTTTGCTGTTATTCATGGGTTGATTCGGTAGCGAAAAATAGGGAATATGGATCGCTGTATTGCTCACCCGCGCATATTGAGACAGTTTTAAATTCTCGTTGCCTAGCAATAAAAAGATTTTCCCGGAGGCATGTAATACCAAAGCCGCTTCTTCAAATCGGGGGATAAAGCCAGTCAGATACTCAAAATTACCCCCATGCTCTTTATCGGCATAAACCAGAAAATAATCGATATTAGCCCGAGCCATATTGGCGATAATTTTAGCTTTTCGAGCAGTGATTGTATTATCGCTAATCGCTACCTTAGTAACAGCATTGCATCTCGGTGGTGCATCGATAGGGCTAAGTTTAATATGGCGTTGAACACTCATCATCTTTATTACCCTAGGGTTAGTTAATATAAACCACCTAACTTATGACTGTTTACGCTACAACCATTTAGGATTGCGCGTGAATGAGATGGTTAACCAGCGATGTGGGCCTGACTCACCAATCGCGTGAGAAATTTCATCGCGTATTTTGTCAAAATAAGACACGCCGCTGTTTTCCATTTCTGGTGGAATAACCACATGAATCTCAACAAATAAGCCACGGCCGATGCGGGTAGCGTAATGCGAATAATCGATAAATTGATATTTCGCCATCAGTTTATCCATCAAACTTTCCATCGAGGCGTCTAGTGTATCCGGTGTCATTTGTAATACTTCACGGACAGCCGCGATGACGGTCTTTATCGGAACAGATATCAATATCAGTGTTAACAGCGCCAGTACCGCAGGGTCAGTATAAACAATCAAATGTTCATAACCCGTGCCTTCCATACTCCAGGAAAGTAAAAAAGCCACTAATAAAGCAGAGCTGATACACGCCGACATCAGCCAACTTTTGGTATCCAATGCGATTAGCTCGGACTTAACACGTTTATTCAAACGGCGTTGCTTTAAAAAGATAGTAAAACAGAAAATACTCACAACCAAAGCATACACAATAGCCCAACCTAGTTCTAATTCACGTCCGCCATCAATAATACCTTTAATCGCGTTAACAAAAGCATACAGACAAAGGAAGGCCAGTAGACTGCCATTGAAAGCTAATACCAGAGGTTCTACATGCCAGAAACCATATTGAAAACGGCGGCTATTGGGTTGGCCAAGCAATCGGGAAACTAATAGAGATAAACTGCACATACCTGCATCTAAAGCAGAGAACATTCCATCGAAAATTATCGACATCGACCCGCATACAATACCGAAAATAATCCCCATAATGGCAATGAATAAAGTACAAAAAATCGAGCGCCGCAAAATCTGTTGCTCAAGTTTAGTATCATGCAGCATAGGTGCTGCTTGTTCACTGAGTGTCGTCATGGTCACAACCTATTTTTTAACTACTTATTTTATAGTAACTAACTGTTTTATAAAATTTTATCGTTATTTATTCAGCTTGATATGTAAATCAGGGTATGAACAGTGAATATAGATCATAGCTAATAAGAGTGTGCCATATTATTCCATTTTTACCAGTAAATTGCGCTGTAATAGAAAAATAAAAAGAATTGTTAATGTCTTGTTTTTACTTATATAAAGTAAGATGTTTTTGACTATAAGAGATTTTATAGTGCTAATTAACATTTCAATAGATTAATTTATCGTTTCATTTTCGTCTTTATCTTAAAGATATTAACCCTCATTACTTTATACTTATAGCCAGCAACAGACCTTGTTAATGTTAATAACATATAACAATGAACTGACCTTTCAATTAACAACAGCACCTTAGATGAGTAGAAGTTGTTATTCGTCAAGAATAGTGTTTCCGCATAAGGATATTATGCACCGCTTAATACCCGCCTTGGGGGAAATATGGCAGCAAAACTTAATATTTTATTAGTACATGGCGCGTGGGCTGATGGCTCACAATGGCGGCATATTATTCCAGCCTTACACGCGTTGGGCCACAGGGTTATTGCAATACAAAATCCGTTAACCTCGTTGGCTGATGATGTCGAGCGCACCATCAAGCTAACAACGGCATTGTATGGCCCAACATTATTAGTCGGCCACTCATACGGTGGAATGGTGATTACCCAAGTTGGGCATTTGCAAAATGTTGTCGGGATGGTTTATCTCGCTGCTTTCGCACCGGATGCCGGTGAAAGCTTATCCAGTACTTATGCATTGCGTAAACCGCCGGTAGGCGCAGCTTACATTCGCCCTGACGATAATGGCTTTTTATGGATCGATACAGACCAGTTCCACGAGAATATGTGTCAGGATATTGATGAAAGTGAAGCGCTAGTAATGGCCCTGACGCAAAAACCTTTAGCGGCTCGTATTTTTACTGATAAGTCTGCTCAACCGGCCTGGCGAGTCAAACCCTGTTGGTATCAGATTTCAACGGAAGACAGAATGCTGCCAGTTGAAACACAATGCGACTTCGCCAAACGAATTCAGGCGCAGAAAGTGGTTGAACTCCCTTCTAGCCACTCAGCCCATCTATCACATCCACAACAAATCATTGATTTAATTACTGATGCAGCGAATGCAGTTAGGTAATTTTTAGTTATCCATCAAAACTATCGCTATGACAGACGAAAAAAATCCGCCCGAAAGCGGATTTTTTATCAAATACAGAATTCACCTTTAAAGATGAATGCTGATCATCCTAAGCTGTTGCTTAGAAAGTGTAACCAACGCCAGCAACCCAAGTACCAACGTCAACGTTACGGATGCGACTCTGTTCGTAAGAAACGTCCAGAGCAACATTTTGCATTGGGTTAAACTGCATACCCGCACCATAAGTGAAGCCGTAATCGCTGGTGCTGTTTTTGTCGCTAGCAGATGTTGGGTAGTTCTGGCTGAAACGGCCATAACCCACACCGACCAGGCCATAAACGCTAGCCCAATCGTTGATACGGTAAGCTGGACCAGCAGTGATGGCGTTGTATTGTGCTTTGTTGTAAACAGACGCGCTATCGCCGAAGCTGCTTTTTTCAGTGTGAGTGAAAGAGGTGATATAACCCAGTTGAGAATCACTCCACTCGTAACGGTACTTCAGGTTGAAGCCTGAAGATTTGTTAGCAACACCCTGATAATCGCTCTGGGCATAACCACCAGAAACGGTGCTTTGACCTGCAAAGGCTGAACCTGCGGTCACTGCTAATACACAAGCTGCTACAGCTGAAAGACATGCAATTTTATTCATAACCACCTCGAAAGACGCAAATTTTTAAGTGAAACTAAAACACCATGAAATTATAACAAAAAGTAGCGTGAAACTCTGCTTACTAATGATTGTCTAATCATTTATTTGGTGTAACAAAGAGTTTCAAGTATCATCTATCTTACTAATACACTTGTAAATTTTGGCTATGTTACTCCTTTTTGTGACATCAATCACCACAAGCCATTCCAGACTATTCTTATTTTTAACGTTCAAAAAAACATCAAAAAACGCTTCAAAAATCAGCGTTATTAGATAGTGATGATTTATTTTTTCTTTTTTTTCATCTTTGTTATGTCTGGCGGTAATTTTTAAACACTCAATCGACATTTCATTTACACTGGCAAGGATTGCTACTTACTATCTTCTTTGAGGCTCAACAGGATGTCTTTGTCTCCTCCATCCAAACATTCACTCCCGTTACTCCCCATTTTCTTGCTCGTGATCGCCATGATCTCAATACAAAGTGGCGCATCGTTGGCGAAAAGTCTGTTCCCGCTGGTTGGCGCACAAGGGATAACGTCGTTACGACTTGGTATCGGCACACTGATTCTGTTTATCATCTTTAAACCCTGGCGGATGCGATTTGAAGCGGGCAGCCGGTTACCCTTGCTGGTCTATGGGGTGACCTTAGGTGGAATGAATTTCCTTTTTTACCTCTCATTAAAAACGGTGCCATTAGGTATTGCCGTCGCCTTGGAATTCACCGGCCCGTTGGCAGTCGCCATGTTATCTTCGCGTCGTCCAGTTGATTTTATCTGGGTAGGATTGGCGATTCTGGGCCTCTGGTTCCTATTACCTCTGGGCAGCAGCATCGGAAGCATTGATTTATTTGGTGCAGCTTGTGCTCTGGGTGCGGGTGCCTGCTGGGCGCTTTATATTATTTCAGGGCAAAAAGCTGGCGGTGATCATGGGCCAGGGACGGTGGCTGTTGGCTCTTTAATTGCTGCGCTGGTTTTCTGCCCGATTGGAGTGGCTTATAACGGCCTGGCACTGTTCGACCCAGCCATTTTACCGGTTGCTTTAGCCGTCGCTATTCTGTCTACCGCCTTGCCCTACTCACTGGAAATGGTCGCATTGACCCGCCTGCCTACTCGTACATTTGGCACATTAATGAGCTTAGAACCGGCATTGGCGGCAATTTCAGGGCTGATATTCTTAAATGAACATCTGACGCTGATTCAGTGGCTAGCTCTGGCATCAATTATCAGCGCCTCCATTGGCGCGACTCTGACCATAAAATCTAAACCGCAGATTGACGAAATTGCTTAAACAGGAACCAAATATGGAAATCAGAATGGCAGCAGCCGCCGATTTTGCTGAAATTTGGCCGCTGTTTCAGGCGGTAATCAGTAGCGGCGACACCTATGTATTCACACCAGAGACTCCCGAACAAGATGCCTATGATTACTGGTTTGGCGCAGGAGTTCGGTGCTGGGTAGCTGTGCACGAGGGGCGAGTTGTCGGCATGTACAAATTAATCGATAACCAGCGTGGCCTCGGTAACCATGTCGCCAATGCATCCTTTATGGTTGATGGAGAAGCCCGCGGTCTGGGTATCGGCAAAGCACTGGGGCTACATTGCATCAAGCAGGCAACCGCTCTCGGTTATCGAGCCATACAGTTTAACTTTGTGGTTAGCACCAATACGCTGGCAGTTGCCCTGTGGCAAAAACTGGGCTTTGAGATTATCGCCACACTGCCTGGCGCGTTTAATCACAGCCAATTGGGTTATGTGGATGCCTATGTGATGCATCGAGCTTTGCTCCCTAATTAGCGCTGAACACGCAGTTCCCCGCCAAAGACAGATTTATGAATAGCACGCCAGCCCAGTCATTACGCGGGTTGGCTTTTTTTATTCATTATTTTTCACTTTTTTTGCATCCAAAACACCCTGCTGATTCGTATAGGTAGATGTGAGGCAAGGCTTCACCTCAACCTACAGGAATACATTATGAAAACGCTTATTCGTACCGCTATCTGTGCTTCTTTAGTATTCAGCAGTGTTTCTATGGCCGCCATGATGTCTGACACTGTCATGGTGGGGGGCGCGTCGATGCGCCCAAGCAAAAATATTATCGAGAATGCAGTCAACTCAAAAGATCACACCACCTTGGTTGCCGCAGTTAAAGCTGCCGGATTGGTGGATACCCTACAAGGGGCTGGGCCTTTTACCGTGTTTGCGCCCACCAATGCCGCCTTTGCCAAGTTGCCCGCAGGTACGGTTGAAAATTTGGTCAAACCAGAAAATAAAGCCTTGCTCACGCAAATCCTGACCTATCACGTAGTGGCCGGGAAGTACGATATGAAACAACTGGAAAGTAAAATCAAGGCCGGAGGCGGGACTGCCGAGCTGAAAACGGTCAATGGCCAGCCATTATGGATTATGAATAATGGGCCACATAATATTCAGATTAAAGATGGAAAAGGTAACATCGCGAATATCAGTACCTATGATGTACAACAGAAAAATGGTGTGATCGATGTTATTGATACTGTCCTGATGCCTAAATAAAACCGGTCTATACTGGGTGCAGTGTCTCACTGCACCTGATGGTTTTTTTAGGGATTGGCGCATGAATGAATGTTCTGTGGAACAGCAGGTCGGGCTGATAGATGCCATTGCTCAAGGCGATCAGTCCGCTTTTGAAAAGCTTTACCGTCTCACATCCCCTCGATTATTCGCGGTCGCCCAACGCATGTTGCGTAATCCCGCCCGGGCAGAAGAAGTTTTACACGACAGTTTTCTCACTGTCTGGAACCGGGCCGGCCATTACAATGCACAACTCAGTGCGCCACTCACCTGGTTAACTCATATTGTTCGCCACCGGGCTATCGACCTGATGCGAGGCAGTGATAATCGTCTGCAATCACTAGACGATGACGAAACCGACTCGCTAACCGACAACACACTGACACCACTGGCGCAATTGCAGCAAGACAGTGAGGCTAAACAACTAGCCGATTGTCTAACACATCTGCCCGTTGAGCAGCGCCAAAGTATTATGCTGGCTTATTATCAAGGGCTTTCTCATGGGGAAATCTCTGTTCATTTACAGCACCCCCTCGGTACGATAAAAAGCTGGATACGTCGTGCACTGGACCACCTAAAGGACTGTGTAGGCTTATGAAAAACAGATGCGAATATGACTCAGCACTCGCCGCAGAGTATGCACTGGGCACCCTACGCGGGCTGGCTCGGATGCGTTTTGAACGCAGAGTCCGCCGCGACCCTCGGCTGGCAGCGGATGTTGCCAGTTGGCAAAGCCTATTGACTCAACTTGATAATCAGCTCGCCCCGTTAGAGCCACCTGAGCGCGTTTGGAAACGGCTGGAGTTGCAGTTACCACCGATCAATATCCGCCACATGAAGCGAAACCCTTGGTCTTATGCCGGTTGGGCCGTCGCTGCGGGCCTGGCAGCAATATTGCTCATACCGAGGTTATTAGTCGAACCACCGGCTGCTATACCGGTGGCTGTGCTGTCCAATAGCCAGCAGAGCGGCCAATGGGTTGTCAGTCTGGATAAATCAACCCGTAGTTTGACATTAACACCATTGAATCCGGTGACCGTCAGTGATAGCAACAGCCTTGAATTATGGAGTATTCCTGTTGGGGAAAAGCCCCATTCACTGGGAATATTACATCCCCAAGGCGCGACACAACTGGCACTGGCAGACAATCCGTTAACCGCCCATTCCTTACTGGCAATCAGTTTGGAACCCCATGGCGGGTCACCTACCGGCCAACCGACTGGGGCGGTGTTATTCAGCGGGCCATTACAAAATCTGTAAGACTTTTTCCACCGGAGGCCATACATGCAAGACTGGGATCCCGATTTATATCGCCAATTTGAAGCAGAACGCACCCGCCCCGCTCGCGATCTGCTGGCCCATATTCCAGCGACAATACCGCTACGTATCAGCGACTTAGGCTGTGGGCCAGGTAACTCGACTCAACTGCTGCACCAGCGTTTCCCCGACGCCCAACTGATGGGGATTGATAATTCCCGCGCTATGTTGCTCAGTGCACAACAGCGTTTGCCTGATTGTGTCTTTCTCGAAGCAGATATCCGCCAATGGCAACCCGCAGAACCGCAAGACCTGATTTATGCCAATGCATCACTCCAGTGGCTAACTGACCACCAGCAACTCTTCCCTTATCTGTTTTCTCAACTGGCCGCCAACGGAATACTGGCGGTGCAGATGCCGGACAATCTGGATGAACCCAGCCATAGAGCCATGCGGGAAGTCGCCGAAAATGGTCCGTGGCAACAAACACTGCAAGAGGCCGGAGTTGTGCGGGCCAAAGTGCTCACAGCAAATCAATATTATGACTTACTGGCCCCCCATGCTGAGCAAGTCGATATTTGGCGCACCACCTACTACCACCCGATGCCATCAGCACAGGCGATTGTTGATTGGCTGCGCGCGACTGGTTTACGGCCTTTTCTTGAACCGCTTGCTGAGTCTATGCGATTGGATTTCCTACAAGATTACCTGACTATTATTGATGCTGCATATCCACAGCAAGTGGATGGCCGGCGCTTACTCGCATTTCCACGTTTATTTATTGTTGCTCGTGCGCTGAAATAACCCTTTAAGTATGCCGGTTCAATTAATTTACCGGCTTACAGCACTGATATAACACAATAAAATAGTTACCCTATAAAACCATTTATATTTTAAATATAAAAACACATATAAATCATAGTAATAGTCATTACCAATTGGACGCAATAATAAGAATGATAATATTTTATTTATGAAACACTAAATTACACTTTCAAACAGATTCAGTAATGGGCTATTTAATTGATAGGCACTATCTGTCCTGCAAAATTAAATATCTTTGTTATACTTATTGCGGTGAAGAAATTGGTAATCAACTCAATAAAGGGATACCTATTATGAGTACAGCAAAACTGGTAAAAGCAAAATCTTCCGAACTTATCTATACACGTAATGATGTTGATGAACATACTAAAACGCTGACAATTAAACTATTAAATGAGCTGGTTATTCAGTTTATCGATCTGTCGCTTATCACCAAACAAGCGCACTGGAATATGCGCGGTGCCAATTTTATCGCCGTGCATGAAATGCTCGATGGCTTCCGCACCACCATCAATGATCATCTGGATACCTTTGCAGAACGCGCGGTACAACTCGGTGGCATTGCTCTCGGTACTGCACAATTGGTGACTGAAAAAACACCGTTGGAGAGCTATCCAACTCGTATTCATAGCGTGCAAGAGCATCTGAAAGAGTTAGCAGATCGTTATGGTGTGGTGGCGAACTTTGTGCGCAAAGCCATAACAGAAGTCAAAGATGAAGATAGCGCGGACATGTTTACTGCTGCATCGCGTGACCTTGATAAATTCCTGTGGTTCCTCGAAGCCAATCTTGAAGATCAGTGATATATCGCCGATAGCTTTCAAAGCGCGGGAAAACATTAACTGAGAACAGTCAGCATTCCTACAATTTGAAGAAAATCAAACAGGGCCGGTGATCCGGTTCTGTTTAGGGAGGTTATATGGCAAGTGGATGGGCAGGAGACGGCGCAGTACAAGATCAAATTGACTCCACTCTGGAAGATGCCATCGAGCGTGCACGCCTTGCGCTGGGCAAAGGCGATAGCGAAATATATTGTCTGGAATGTGGTCAAATCATTCCAGAAGCGCGGCGCAAAGCGCTGGCCGGTGTTAAACATTGCCTGGCCTGCCAAAATGAATTAGATAAACGTCAAACAACCCATTCCGGGTATAACCGCCGTGGCAGTAAAGATAGCCAACTCAGATAGTTCCCCCTACTCTCCCTCATTGCCCTCTTTTCGAACAAAAACCCGATACAGTTAACAATATTGTTACACCAATGTTGGTTATAGATTGTTTATTATTGACTGGCGAGTTAATAATAAGTAAATAATTGGATGTTTGCACCATAATGATATTAACGCACCATTTTGGTGGGCTAACTTGGTGCAACCAGAGCCAGCCAGGTAATGGCCTGCTAATTAGTTTGATAAAATTCTTTATTTTTAAATAACTTGCATTTCTGGCACGATCTTTTCATATTGCACCCTGAAAGACAAAAATGGATCCCCATGCCCCGCGCGGTTGGCGTTGCAGTTTGACCACAATATCAACAACAACGGGTAATCCACAAAAGCACAAAGGAACTCCCACTTATGAAGTCACTTGTCAAAGTTTCATTGGCCGCTCTCGCGCTGGCCTTTGCCGTTAGCTCCCACGCCGCAGAAAAAGAACTGATTGTTGCCACAGACACCGCGTTCGTTCCTTTTGAGTTCAAACAAGGGGATAAATATGTCGGTTTCGATATCGACTTATGGGATGCCATCGCGAAGAAACTGGATCTGAAATACACCCTGAAACCAATGGATTTCAGTGGCATCATTCCTGCGTTGCAAACTAAAAACGTGGATCTGGCACTGGCCGGTATCACCATTACCGACGAGCGTAAAAAAGCAGTCGATTTCTCTGATGGCTATTACAACAGCGGCTTGCTGGTGATGGTTAAAGCGAATAACAACGACATTAAAGGCGAAGCTGATCTGGCAGGCAAAGTGCTGGCAGTGAAAAGCGGCACCGGCTCTGTCGATTATGCTAAAGCCAACATCAAAACCAAAGACCTGCGCCAATTCCCGAATATCGACAATGCGTATTTGGAGCTAGGTACAGGCAATGCTGATGCTGTTTTGCATGACACACCAAACATTCTTTACTTCATCAAAACTGCCGGTAATGGCCAGTTCAAAGCGGTGGGTGATTCCATTAAAGCTCAACAGTATGGTGTAGCATTCCCACAAGGCAGTGACCTGCGTGAAAAAGTTAACGCAGCGCTGAAATCCCTGAAAGAAGACGGCACTTACGCTGCAATTTATAAAAAATGGTTCGGCGTAGAACCTAAGTAATTCATTTTTAAATTTTTTATACTCTGAAAGTTCGAAGTATGACGAGTATAGACCAGGAGAATATCCATGCAGTTTGAATGGAGCGCTATTTGGCCCGCCATCCCAATCCTGCTTGAAGGTGCCAAGTTAACCCTATGGATTTCGGTCCTGGGGTTGCTTGGCGGCCTGATTATTGGGGTTATAGCAGGTTTTGCCCGCGCCTATGGCGGTTGGCTGAGCAGAAATATCGCATTAGTGTTTATTGAGCTAATCCGTGGCACGCCAATTGTGGTGCAGGTGATGTTCATCTACTTCGCGCTACCGATGATGATGCCAGTGCGCATCGATCCCTTCTCAGCAGCCGTTGTGACGATCATGATTAACTCAGGCGCATACATCGCGGAAATCACCCGTGGTGCAGTGCTGTCAATTCATAATGGGTTCCGTGAAGCCGGTCTGGCGTTGGGCTTGTCCAAACGCGATACCTTGCGCTACGTGATTGCACCTTTAGCTCTACGTCGCATGCTGCCACCATTAGGTAACCAATGGATCGTCAGCATCAAAGACACCTCACTGTTTATCGTGATTGGCGTAGCTGAACTGACTCGACAGGGTCAGGAAATTATTGCCGGTAACTTCCGCGCCATGGAAATTTGGAGTGCGGTTGCGGTTATCTACCTGATAATCACCTTGGCTCTGAGCTTCGTTCTGCGCCGGTTAGAAAGAAAACTGAAAATAATATGATTGAATTCAAAAACGTCTCCAAACACTTTGGTAAAACCCAAGTGCTCCACGACATCAATCTGAATATCACCAAGGGAGAAGTGGTGGTTATTATTGGTCCTTCCGGCTCGGGTAAATCTACCCTGCTGCGTTGTATCAATAAGCTGGAAGTCATTACCAGTGGTCAGCTGATTGTCGATGGCCTGGATGTCAATGATCCCAAAGTTGATGAACGCCTGATTCGTCAGGAAGCAGGTATGGTATTCCAACAGTTTTATCTTTTCCCGCATTTGACTGCGTTGGAAAACGTGGCATTTGGCCCCATCCGTGTGCGTGGAGCTTCTAAGGAAGCGGCCAACAAACTCGCTATGGAGCTATTGACCAAGGTGGGATTGGAAGAGCGTGCTCATCATTACCCGGCAGAGCTGTCCGGTGGACAACAGCAGCGCGTAGCTATTGCCCGTGCTCTGGCGGTCAAACCTAAGCTAATGCTGTTTGATGAACCAACCTCAGCACTGGATCCGGAATTGCGTCATGAAGTCTTGACGGTAATGAAAGATTTGGCTGAAGAAGGCATGACTATGGTCATCGTGACCCACGAAGTGGGTTTTGCCCAAAAAGTAGCATCACGCCTGATCTTTATCGATAAAGGCCGGGTGGCGCAGGATGGTGACCCTGATAGTTTAATCTCAAATCCACCCAGTGAACGTTTACAGGAATTCCTACAACATGTTTCCTGATGTGCGATTTAGCAGAGCAATAAAATCACGACGTTAAAATAGAATGGCGGGTATCTTTACTGATACCCGCTTTTTTGTGCTAACGCCCAGTCATATATGGGGTTGCTGATTCTTGACCTGAGAAAACGCCGTCATCAACTTCACCACATCTTGCATCCCAATATTCACCTGATGGATAACTTCACCGGCATCTTGGGTCAGCGTGACGCCACCGCCAGCCTGCTCGACACACACTCCCATGCCCTTGATGGCCGCCATCACACCGTTCTGAATCGTCTTGGTCATATGCTCGATTTCAGTGGCCGCTTTACGGGAACTTTCTGCCAATATACGCACTTCACTCGCCACTACAGAAAACCCTTTACCGTGTTCACCGGCATGAGCCGCTTCTATTGAAGCATTGATTGCCAATAAGTTAGTTTGTGAGGAAATTTTACGAATGGCTTCAACAATGGTGCCAATCTCATTCGAGCAACGACCTAACTCGCTGATAACATCTGAAGTTTCGCGAGCAACCGACTCCACTTCCTGCATACCGCGAACCGCCTGCTGGACAATCTCGGCCCCTTGCGACGCTGACCGGTCGGTGGTTAATGATAAATGGTGCACATCACGAATCAGATTCTCTTCTTGCTCCTGCTGCAACATCAGTGGCGTAATATCCTGCGCAATTTTCACCACTTTCAGCACCTGCCCCTCCTTGTCCATAATCGGGTTATAGCTCGCTTCCAGCCAAACACGCTGACCACGACTGTTCATGCGCTCAAAGCGCCCAACAATGAACTCACCACGGGCTAACCGCTGCCAATGCTGACGATATTCATCGGAGTGAGCGAATTCTGGAGTACACAAAATCTGATGAGACTTATGCCGAATATCAGCCAATGAATAACCAATAACATTTAGCAAATTATCATTGGCATCTAAAATAATACCTTGGGGTGTGAAGGTGATCATTCCCATTGAGCGATTTAGCGCAGCCAATAAACTCTGATGTTCCTGAGACTGCAACATTCGCTCAGTTACATCACTGGCAAGTTTAATAATTTCCACCACCCGCCCTTGGCTATCGAGCACCGGTGTATATGTCCCTTGTAGCCAAATAATACTGCCGTCTTTGCGAATACGTTTAATATTATCGGTAATGGCCCGCCCTTCATTGAGCAATTGCCAGTGGCGACGGTAAGCATCACTTTGTACATATTTCGGGTCACAAAACAGTTTATGATGTTGCCCGACGACCTCTTCTCGTTGGTATCCCATAGCCTGTAGAAATAAGGTATTAGCGTATTTTACTGTGCCATCAGGTTTGAAAATAATCATAGGGACGGCACTATCAATCGAGGTCAGTTCGGCGCGCTTTGATACATGAGAGGAGCTGAAATTGAACAACATAAGTTGAGTCCTTATGGTGAAAGATTGTGCTGCAAATAAGTCATGTGACCATTAACGTGTTTGCACAACAAAACCCAGAAAACCCTTAATAGAATTTTCTTTAAGTTTTATTCTTCACCCTGGACGATGAGATAGCTGAGTAAATAAAATTAAATATGGGGAAAAATAAAATCTACCTTTGTCGGCTATATTGTCTGACTAATATTTATCTTAATTAGCATAGCCGAAAGTATTTAGATTGACAGCCAACTGAGCAATATTGAAATAAAATAGTAGGAAATAGGGCAATATCCAGATAATTGAATATTGCCACCCGGTGACCAGTAAACGCATCCCACTGAGCTTATTTATTTTAAGGTCAACGGGCAGTCATTGACTCGGGTAAGTGCATGCAGCCAACACCCCTGTAGCGCCAAGGCCAAAGAAAAGTATCCCCAAAGTCATTGGTGTTGCAGGTAGGCGGCAAGTAAACACATCCCGATGAGCTGACAGATGTCAGTGATTCGGGTAAGTGCATGCAGCCAACACCCCTGTAGCGCCAAGGCCGACGGGGATTACCAGCGTTCAGCTTTCCAGGCCGCCTGTTGCTCCGGCGTCAGAAACGTCCATGCAACAAATCGGCTGACTTTCTGCCCCTGAGCCATATCAATGGTACGAACTTCAACCGCATTGGCGTAACGCAGAGCATGATAGATAGCAGGTAATGTTGTCTTTTTAGAGATCAGTGAAGTAAACCAGAAGCAATTTTGCGCCTTCGTCGCGCTCTCTGCCACCATGCGGCTGACAAAACCTTCTTCGCCGCCCTCACACCACAGCTCACTATTTTTACCACCAAAGTTTTGCACTGGCTTGGCTGCAACTTCACTTTTACCCAGTTTATGCAGTTTACGCCGCGTGGTTGCTGCTGCTTCTTCTGCTGAACCGTGGAACGGTGGATTACACAATGTGGCATCGTAGCGTTCATTCACCGCCAAGATACCGTCGAAAATCGCTTGTGGATTTTTTTGTTGCTTAAGTCGCAGGGTATTTTTCAGTGTCGGATTCATGGATACCACCATTTTGGCCGCACTCAGGGCTTGCGGGTCAATGTCAGTCCCGGTGAAGCGCCAGCCGTATTCCCGTTGACCAATAATAGGATAAATACAGTTTGCACCCACACCAATATCCAGCACAGCAACATTCTTACCTTGCGGGATAACTCCGTCATTGCAGCTGGCTAATAAATCAGCCAGATGATGCACATAATCGGCACGACCTGGAATCGGTGGACATAAAAAGTCAGCCGGAATATCCCAATATTCAATGCCATAAAAATGTTTTAATAATGCCTTATTCAGCATTTTTACTGCCAGTGGGGAGGCGAAGTCGATAGAAATATCCCCGTAGGCTGTCGGTGCCAAAAAAGGGATTAGCTCGGGGCAACTCACTGAAAGAGCATCAAAGTCATAACGTGAGCGATGACGGTTGCGCGGGTGCAATCCACTTTTTTCTTTCGGGAATACTTTTTTGTTTTCCATCGTACTGACTCTCTGATAGGCATTTTCTGGCGCGTAAGATAGCATAAATTCATGTGAAACGGGTCAGCAGCAAAAGAGGCTGCTCGCTATCCGTCGATTTATCTCAAACCAGAATACCGGATGAATTAATCTTTTCTGGCCTTTATCTGACCATTGTGCAATGTAGGAATGTATGAGCGCAGAAAACTATTATTACTACGAACCGGCAACAGGCCACGGTCTGGCGCATGATCCACTGAAGTCCATTATTAGCCCGCGTCCTATTGGCTGGATCTCCTCGGTAAGCGGGTCTGGGCAACGTAACCTTGCGCCTTATAGTTTCTTTAATTGCTTTAGTGACCGCCCACCAATTATTGGTTTTTCCAGTAGTGGTTGGAAAGATAGCGTAGCGAATATCACCGAAACCAGGGAATTTGTCTGGAATCTGGCGACCCGCCCGCTGGCTGAGGCCATGAATAATAGTTCGGCCTCTCTACCACGGGATCAAGATGAGTTTCAATTTGCCCAATTGACCGCCAGACGTGGACGTCGAGTCAATGTCGATTGCGTGGCAGAAAGTCCGGTTAATTTTGAATGTAAATTGACGCAATGCATTCAGTTAAAAAATGCTGAAGGAGCAGTAATTGATAACTGGCTGATATTAGGTGAAGTTATCGCCGTGCACATTCATGGTGAACTGCTCAATGCCGAAGGGATTTACCAAACAGCCGCCGCCCAACCTATTTTACGTGGCGGTGGCCCCAGTGCTTATTACCAGATTACCGATGATTTGCGGTTTGATCTGTTACGGCCAGAGGGGATGAAACCTCGGTAATTATAAGTCAAATATTTTGAATGAATAACTCAATTCTATCCGGTTTTAAAATTTCACCAAAGGCGTAATATAGCTTCCATCGAAAGGAAACGCCCTTTCAATCTTAAAATCGAATAGGAATACATCATGAAAAACATCAAAAATTTCGTTGCAGTTATCGCCCTGTCTACTTTATCTTTCGGTAGTTTTGCTGCTGAATACGTCAGCAGCCAGGATGCGGCTAAATTAGAGCAAGTTGGTGTGGTTTCCGTCAGTGGCGTCACTGACCTGAGCAGCTTGAAAGCGCAACTGGCAGAAAAAGCAGATGCTGCTGGTGCTAAAGCTTTCACTATCACTTCAGCGACAGGCAATAACTTGATGCACGGTACTGCGGTTATTTATAACTAATTTGCCCTTAAGATACATTTTACCCTTAAATACATTGCAGCAATATGGACGGGATTTATCATTCGTGTCATTGCTGTAAGAGAAAAATCCCATCAGCAAACCTGATGGGATTTTTTATATAAAAAAAACAACACACTACACTGACTTGAGCCGTGCATTTATGGCGTTGGAAAATGTGCGGCACATCGCCTCATCTCCTCGCAAATTGTCTGCCAGCTGTTCATCTCCATCAACCACTCGCAGAGTAACGTCTAAGTCAAAATTTGCTGTCGGTTGTGGCCGTATCGCCGCCAGTTCAATTGTTTTCTGTGCTTCACGCCAGGCTTCTGCAACGGTTTGATTACACACCTTGGCCAGATAATCTGGATTGAAGCCTTCCCCTGTCAGGCTACGCAATGTCTCATCGTGACTGACACTATTACCAGGTCGCCAATAATGCTCAGCGAGATCTGGGCCAATAGCCGGGTTGTCCGTCAGATAACCATCGCGTTTGAGGAAGAATGCCCTGGTCTGCTCTACCGCCATCAATGCCAATAGATAGCCTTGATAGGAGCAAGCGGACTCCATTGATAACAAATGTGGGATAGCCAATGTCGGACGTGGACTGCCGCTGACACCCAGAATTTTTAGCTCAATATCCCGGGCAAGCTGAGTCATCGCCTCTGGCGTGCATTGTGCGTCATCCCACTGATACAGCTGCCATTCAAAATAAGGCACTAATAAAATGTGGCGATCATTAAAAGCCCGCATAGGTTGTCGCGCCTGAATACTTTCCTGAATTAATGCATCAGGAACGGATTCACCCGCACTATTTTTTGCATAACGTTTTAACCAATCAGCATCATCAAGCAGTCTATCACAAAACATGGATTGCGTTTCAGCATAGGCCATTGAAGTTGGAGGGAATTCTTGTGAGAAACAGGGCGAGTTTTGCACAATGTTAGAAAAGTGAGCCGCATGACCACCTTCGTGAAATAACGTATTTAGGCCCGAAGCACCACTTCCAACCTGATCAGGTTTAGCTAAACTCGTGAAGTTGATCCGCGCTGGTATCCACTTACCCTGATCAACAAAAGGCGGTACTGGCCCATGCATAAACCCATTTTCATATTTTCCTTTGCGCACCAACAGATCTAAATTCATCTGTGCGCCGCGAAAACCAATATGCAGCCGCTTAAAGCTATTGACCCAGCGGTCGAGTGACTCGGCAAAGGGGAAGTAAGGGTCTAATTGACGAGTAACATCGCCCCCACTAGCAAAGCGGATATTCCACGGCTCCAGCGTTTCTGGGCCTTTCTCTTCTGCTAATTGCTGCAAACTACGTAAATTCGCCTCGCGCGTCTGTTCTTCGAAGCGATCCAAAATGGCAAATAGCTGTTCCGGTGTCATCTGCTCGGTTTTATTCACTTTGTAATCAAAGTAATTGCGATAACCCAATTTTCGCGCAAAACGATTACGTAAACTTATTAGTTCGGGCAAGCCATTGTGTAATAGCCATTGTTCCAGCTCACGTAATGCTAAATGCGAACTGTATCGACACTCCGCATTCTCATTGGTGCCTTGGTTGGTCAATAACTCACCCAAGGAAGCCGGAACCCGCTCACCAGCAGTATTTAGATGTGTCAAAGTGAGGGCTTTGCGTCGCTGATAAAGATTTGATTCGGCAGCAATAATCTTATCAAGTAATACTTGCGTGTCTGGATCTTCAATGGCATTACAATCAAAAAAGCGATACCACCCCTGCAAGCCATGCAATAACTCATCACGCTCGGCGGTGGTGGGTTCACTTTCCAACTGGGCAATCAGATCACGTAACTCCTTTAAACGATGGCTCTGTGCAATAAAACGCTTATAAACAGTCTCGGCTGTAGAGAATTGCTGTGCAATATCCTCCCCACCCAACCCCATATAGTTCTGCCAGAAAAGAGCTTCTTTAGCCTGATGAACAGCCAGATAATCCTTATTCAAAGCAGTAAAGTAGTTCAAAGCTAGTTGCATAGCGCTCCTTTTTGGCTATTTTTCATTAAAAACATATTCAGACAAGAAAAAAAAACGACTTTTTCAGTCTATCACTGTAAAAAAAGACAACAAGTCGTGATTATATTTAAATAAAAAACTCTATATTTTATATGGTAAGAACCATTTAAATAGGAAAATATCCATTACAAATATTTATGCAACCCAAACTCAATAAAACATACAATAACGTCATGACATCTACCGAGTGATGGTGATTCCGTATAAGTCATTAATCTGTTGCTGTGCAAGTTCGACTGTGTTCACCTGCCCCACGGCAACTAAACAGCATGCCAGCTGTTTCTGGATAGAATCAGGAATAGGTAAAACACCAGCCAAACAATCCTCAATCCAGCGTGCGGTTATAGCTGCATCTTTCGACGAAGGTAATTCAAGCTCACCCGGTTCTGGTTGGCGATCCAATAAAATTTGCTGCTCACCGTTATTGATATAGTGAATTGGCGGGCAGCGTAACGGATTTGCATAAACTTCCCCTTCAGTTCCTTGCTGCAACAAGGCGGGGGCATTAATCGCCTGGAAAAAACCGCCAACTTTTTGCATATATTCTGGATGAGATACGCTGGCCAGACGCAGTGCTTGATCGTGAATAAAGGGTGTTGCCAACTTTGCTAAGGTGTGGCTGCTGTTTCTCACACCCATACGCCAGCGTTGCTGTAATTGTTCGTCCAATTGAGCGGACAGCGCTGAAACGGGAATAAATACCGGCAACCCATTATCCAGGCGCTGCTGAGCCTCTGCTGAGTTGTGTGACCAAGGGATATCCAACTGTTGGAAAATCTCGGCACTGGTCACCCGACTGTTATCTTCTGTCACGCCGTGCACCACTACGGGTAGCCCAAGACGCGAGAGCAATAATGCCAATAACGGGGTGAGATTGGCTTGTTTACGCGCTCCGTTGTAGCTTGGAATGACGACCGGCAACGGGCGGCCAGCGGGTACACGCAGGGGCATAACCTGTTGCTGCATAGCCTGATAAAATCCCAGAATTTCCTGTTCAGACTCACCTTTGATACGAAATGCAATCAGGATAGCACCCAATTCCAGCGCAGGTACTTGTCCGGCCAACATGGCTTTATACAGTTCACAGGCGGTATCCTGATCCAAATCGCGGGCATGATTTTTACCGCGCCCAATCTCTTTGATAATTTTGCTGTAATTCATGGTGCGGCATTTCCCCTATCAATGTTTTGAAAATGTATATGACTGAAACTTTATCATCGATAGGGATGGATATGCCCGAAATAGTTACCAGGTTAAGTGGGGGATAAAAGCTGCGGGAACAATATCACTAACGGAGTTAATAGCGGTCAGTTTGCGGGTGAAACAGGCCACTGCTGAGGGTGAAGCACCGCAGTGACCTGTATATCTCTATCTATTATTCAACTCTTCCGGTGGGCTAAACAACACACGGTAGATAGCTCCCCCTAAGGCTCCGCCGACTAAAGGTGCTAACCAAAATACCCATAACTGCTGTAATGCAATTCCACCGGCAAAAATGGCTACCCCGGTGCTACGGGCTGGATTAACTGAAGTGTTATCTACCGGAATGCTAATTAAGTGAATCAGTGTCAGACACAGACCGATCGCCAGCGGTGCGGCTACTGCCGGAGAACGTATATCCGTCGCCCCCATAATCACCATCACGAACCCCATAGTTAGAATCACTTCGGCGACCAATACCGCTTGTAAGCTATAACCCCCCGGTGAGCGGACGCCAAAGCCGTTACTGGCAAATCCGGCTGTCACATCGAAACCGGCCTTACCACTGGCGATTAAATACAAAATTGCCGCCCCGGCTAACCCCCCCCAGTACTTGTGCAATGATATAAGGAATCAATTGCGCGCCAGAAAAACGGCCTCCGACCCATAAACCAAGCGACACCGCAGGGTTAAAATGCGCACCAGAGACATGCCCTAATGCATAAGCCATCGTGACAACAGTCAGCCCGAATGCCAACGCCACACCGAGAAATCCGATACCCGCTACCGGGAACATTGCCGCCAATACTGCACTGCCACACCCGCCTAATACCAGCCAGAAAGTGCCAATAAACTCTGCCATTAGCTGTTTCATTCTGATCTACCTCTGCCCGCCAAATATGTCGATAGCAGTTAGCATTGCCGCTAACCAATAACCAGCAATTTTCACCGGAGGTACTGCCAGGCTTGACTTGTTAGGGTCAGCTTACCAGCGGCTGATATAATATTAGTCACTGGATTCATGCCTATCAGAAAAGATTTCAGATCAAATGGTTTTTTTCAGAAATTATTAACTTGAGAAATGAGATTTGCCATGAAATTTAAGTAAATCGCAATATAGGCTGGTCGATTATCAATCGGAATAATCACTCGCTCCGCTTCATAACCAAACCAGCTTAGCAACCACTATAAGGCTGTTCGTTTTCTTCGTACTTTCTTCCCTGAGGCCTTAGCAACCGCTTTCACCATGGGAGTAGTAACAACTTTGCCCTCCGGCATATCGGGCTGCTCAATAGGGAAAACAGGTAGCGCCGCCAACAATCGCGAACCATAACCCTTGGTTAATAAACGCCGGTCATAAATAACAATTTCACCGTGGCATTGGTTACTGCGAATCAAACGCCCAACCTGCTGAATCAAGTTGAACGACGCACTTGGCAAACTTTGCACCTCAAACGGATAGCGATTCAACGACTTAAGCCATTCCCCTTCGGTCAGAATCACCGGGCTGTCGATAGGTGGAAATGAAATTTTGTGTATATGAACCTGAGTCAATAATTCACCTTTCAAATCCAATCCTTCAGCAAAAGATTGCAAACCTATCAATACACTGGCGGTGCCCTTTTTCACTCGCTTGCGGTGCTCTTCTACCAGCCGATAGCGCGGTTGATCGCCCTGAACTAACAACATCAAGCGCAGATCAGTGACATGACTGAGGAAAGTTTGCATCGCCCGATGGCTACTAAATAGGATCAACATGCCCTTATGCCGCCCGCTGGCGTGTTGGGTACGGAAAAATTGCGCCATTTCCGCCAGATGCTCAGCCTCATGGGCCATGGTGGGTTCAAAGCGCATTTTGGGAATAATCAGCTTCCCTTGCTCAATATGATTAAACGGCGATGACAAGGTTTCAAATCGGTCTCCGGCCTTCTCACTCAACCCGCTGAGTTCCTGCAAACGAGCAAAACTATTAAGCGAACGTAAAGTGGCAGAAGTGACAATGACGTGCGGCACTTTGCGCCACAGCATTTTATCCAACTGATCGCTGACGCGTATTCCCACACAGTGGAAATAGAGATGCGTTTGGTTCTCACGATAATCTCGGGTAATCCACTTGGAAATCGGTGCATTCGAGGCTTTTGCCATCGCCGCCAAGCGCCAAAGTTTGCTCATGGCCTCCAGATAACCCAATGTCCGGCTCATTTGCAAAATAGCACGATGTAACCGCACAATATCGTGCTTGCCGGTTTGTTCGCTTAAATCATTGAGAACGAACTCAGCCAGGCCACGTAACGCATCGGTTAACTTGAATAATTTGGCACAATCTTCCGTCAAACTACCGGGTAGTTCCCCCATTTCAAAACGATATACCGCCGGACTGCCATCGGCTGGCAGCAGTTGGTTAACTTGCTGCTCGACACTCAACATCAGCTCACGCAGTTGTTCGCAATGGTCTTTTAAACGTTCGGGATTCGCTAAACCGGGAGGGTTTTTAGGCCGATATTGCACCATGCATTGATCCACCAGCCGAACAATCATATCCAATTGCATATTGGCAAAAACGGCGGTGATTTCACCTTCAATCTCGAGTGCATCACGGGCTACATCTGGCAGATGATGGCCCTCATCCAACACCAGCAGCAGCTCTTTTGGATTGGGTAATACGGATTCAGTTTCCAGTGCTGCCATGACTAAAGCATGATTGGCTACCACCACATCGGCGCTCTCAATTTCCTTGCGGGCAATAAAGAACGGACATTCACGAAAATAATGGCAATTACGCCCCAGGCAATTGACTTTATCGGTACTTAATTTAGCCCATAAACTGTCACTGAGTGATAACTGATGATGGTCACGCAGCCCATCCCAGACATGGCTGTTCAATGATTTGGACAGCGCTAAACAGGTTGCCTGCTCCTCACCATTGGCGGGTGCCAACTCATCGCCGAGAAAGAGTGATAAATCCCCTTGCCCGGAAACATCGGTGCACATCGCCGCCAGATTGCGCGGACAGACATATCGCCCACGCCCGAAGGCACCGGTGAACTTAAGGTCGGGAATAATCTTCTTCAACAGCGGCAAATCTTTGCTGTAAATCTGATCCTGCAACGCCACATTTGCGGTACTGACCACCAGCGGCTTGCTTTCCGCCCGGCCGACAGCAATACCAGGGATCAGATAAGACAGGGTTTTGCCGACCCCCGTCGGGGCCTCGATAGCCAAATGTCGGCCAGCATCACCCGCCAGCGTTTTCGCCACTTCGGCGATCATCTGGCGCTGCGGCGTACGGGAAATAAAATCCGGAATCTGCTGCGAAAGAGCCTTATACCACTGACTTATTTGTTCTTTTACTGCCGGGGATAACGCCATGCATATCTTATCTAAACTGAATGTTGCCCTATTGTCCCACACCGCAACGCTCACGTCAGCCCGAAAGCACCATACCCGTCATACTTCAAGCTGCATGTGCGTTGGCTACACTCAATAACCCGAATCACTGACTTATGTAAGCTCATCGGGATTAATGAGCCTCATCTCTGAGGCTCACCCTGCGGGCAGCATAAATGCTGTTCAAATCGGTTGCCGCCTTCCTCCAACTCGAATTATTTAGGCTACAGATGAAGTGTCAGTTTATCGCTAATAAAAATGAACAATATTTACGCAATGTCGCAGTTATTTATGTTTTGTCATAAATATATCACACAGATGCGGTAAAAATTCTGCGCTGGATGAATTCAGACAGATATTGAATACAGCAAAAAATTCTACTACTCGCGTCTTTTTAAATAAGAGAAACAGGGCAAAAAATATGAAACGTAATATTCTGGCAATCCTGGTACCAGCCTTATTAGTTGCCACAACTTCACATGCAGCAGAAATCTATAATAAAGACGGCAATAAACTCGATTTATACGGAAAAGTAAAAGCACTACACTACTTCTCTGATAATAATAAAAGTGATGGCGACAAGTCTTATGTCCGCTTTGGTTTTAAAGGTGCCACCCAGATTACCGACCAACTGACAGGTTATGGTCAGTGGGAATATAACATTGCTGCTAACTATGCTGAAAGCCAGGAAACAAAAGATAACAAAACACGTTTAGCGTTTGCCGGTTTACGTTATGGGAAATTAGGCTCAATCGATTATGGCCGTAACTACGGCGTATTATATGACATCGCCGCCTGGACCGATATGCTGCCAGAATTCGGTAATGACAGCTACACCAGAACCGACAACTTCATGACTGGCCGTACAACCGGCGTTGCCACTTATCGTAACACTGACTTCTTCGGTCTGGTTGATGGCCTGAAGTTCTCCCTGCAATATCAGGGCAAAAACGGCAGCGAAACTGACAATACCAATGGTCGCGCAGATGCCACCAAACAGAATGGTGACGGCTTCGGTTTGTCTTCCAGCTATGAAATTGGCGCAGGTGTTAGTGTAGGTGCGGCCTATGCCTCATCTAACCGCACCACCGCACAGAAAGAAGGGCGATTTGGTAAAGGCGATAAAGCAGATGCCTGGACTACCGGTCTGAAATATGACGATAACGGTGTTTACCTGGGTGCAACTTACGCCGAAACACGTAATATGACGCCTATTTCCGGCACTGCCGTTATTAATAATGTCTCAACTAGCGTCAGTGGTTTTGCTAATAAAACACAAAACGTTGAATTAGTTGCGCAATACCTATTTGATTTCGGATTAAAACCTTCTTTGGCTTATATTCAGTCTAAAGGAAAAGATATCGAAGGGATTGGTGATGCCGATTTAGTTAAATATGTTGATATCGGTGCTTACTATTACTTCAATAAAAACATGTCTACCTATGTTGATTATAAAATAAACCAACTTAACGACGATAATAAGTTGAAACTGAACACTGATAACGTTCTGGCTGTTGGCCTGGTCTATCAGTTCTAATCGTTATTGATTTGCATTACCCTCATTGCTTTATTGTTTGAATGCTTCATCGTGTTTTGTGAATTTATTTTATTAAAGTCATCACATTTTGCCGGGAGATCCCTCCCGGCTTTTTATTATCCACTATTTGTTAACCGATACAAATAATAGCCCAATGTCACGCAAGGCTTCAGTTACCGCACCTCTTCGCTTGTTATTGTTAGCGGAAAAATCAGCTTGCTGTATCCATTGTTGGTAGCGATTTTCACCCAACGCTTTGTCTGTCTCAACCATCAGAGGCACGAGTCGTACACCAATATGATCAAGACTATGGTAGGGCCATTTGTTTTGTTCGTTAGAAAAAGGAGCCATAAAATCAAGCGCTTTAATTAAACCACTGCCATTCGGAGTGTGGTAATGCCACAGATCGACATGAACTTTATCTGCCAATTGGGCCATCAGTATGGCCGCTTGCAAACTGAAATAGCTGTAATGGAATGAGCGCGTTCGCGCCAACTCCAGCGGTTGTGAACCATCTGCTGCTAATTGGCTATTCAGTTTGGTTTTCAGCAACTCAGCCATCTCAACTACGATAATCGGTTGTTGCAAATACCAGGCGATACCCGCCACTTGTACCGCATACCAATTGCCGTGATTATTCTGCGCCGCAGCTTCTTTTTTACCTGCTGCACTGTAGCGTAACCACTGTAGATACTCTGTCATCCAGTGCCGAATCTGCTTTTCATCTTGCACCGTCCAGTTTTTATTCTGCTGTAGCATAATCAACGAATCGACAATGCGAGTGGCAAAGTAACGCCCATCCAAAACTCCCGTTCCGCGCCCTGCGGCAATTCCCGGTACTCCCTGAGCGAAATCCAGGTTAGGATTCATGCGAGTATCCGGGTCAATAAACCAGGTTCGAATCAGGCTAATGGCTTTATCCGCATATTTCTGTTCACCGGAAAAATACCAAGCTAACGTCAATGCCTGTACCTTTGCAGTAAAATCAGCCAAACGTACACCATCACTGTCTTCATTTTTACTGGCGGGATTAATCTGCCCGTCTTGGCGTATCCAAGGTAAACCATCAGTTTTTTGACTATCTGGCCACCAATACGCACTGAGACTCAGATAATCATGCTTAGAGCCACTGGGCGGAACTCTATTTTTATCCATGACACTGGGGTTGGGTTGTTTCAGTATTTTGTCCGCTTGCTGCAATAACTGGCGGTAAGCCTGCTGTGTTGTCACGGGGATCTGCTCTTGCCCTTTCTTGTTATTTTGCGCGATAGCCCGTTGATTATGCTGTAATACGCTGGGAGATAAAAAAGCATATTCACTCTGTACCGCCTCGGCTACTGGCATCATAAACAGTGACAATAGTGCCACCAGGCCGGAATAAGTACGTATAAGATTAGTAATGCGTATTCTAATCTGACTCTCCATCGGCCCCATAAATCACTCACCTTGTCTGATAATTGTCATATAAGCTCAGTTGAGCCACCTGATTTTATGCATCATGCCTGAAGCAATTTTTGCTTTCTTGAGAAGAGTAGCTTTTGTCACTGTCTATTAACCCGGCAGTTGTTAACCATAAGAATAACTCTCTGTTTTAATGAAAATTTTAGACGAAAAATTAAAACGTAAAAAAATAATAAAAACCTTTGGTAACGATCACTATTCTCATGTTTACTGATACATCTCTGTTTTACTGTTCCTTTCCTATTGAATAACTATGCTGAAGCAAAATAACCGTAATCTGTGGTTGCTAGTCGGTTCACTGTTCACCTTATACTTCGTCTGGGGTTCTACCTATCTGGTCATTCGAATCGGGGTCGAAAGCTGGCCACCGTTGATGATGGCGGGATTACGCTACCTGATTGCCGGAGTCTTACTGTTCAGCTTCCTGGCTATTCGCGGTCATGCTCTGCCGACTTTGCGCCAATGGATGGGGGCCAGCGCAATTGGTGTTTTATTATTGGCTATCGGTAATGGGTTGGTCACCATTGCAGAACACCAACATGTCCCCTCCGGTATTGCTGCCGTTATGGTCGCGACCGTTCCATTATTCACTTTGTGTTTCAGTATGTTATGGGGAATGCGTAATACTAAGCTGGAATGGTCGGGCATTGCTCTCGGGTTAGTGGGCATTATATTACTCAATACCGGCAGTAACTTATTAGGTAACCCACTGGGTGCGATGTTGATATTACTGGCGTCAGCCAGTTGGGCATTCGGCTCGGTTTGGAGCTCACGGCTGGCGTTGCCAAGTGGAGCGATGTCTGGTGCAGCACAAATGCTGGTTGCTGGCGTTGTTCTGTTACTTGCCAGTGCATTAAGCGGCGAAGAGCTCAATCAAATGCCCTCAATGGGAGGAATCCTCTCACTACTCTATTTGATTGTTTTTGGTTCCATGCTGGCTATCAGTGCTTACATGTTTTTGCTGAAAAATGTCCGCCCCGCTGTTGCAACCAGCTATGCCTATGTAAATCCGGTAGTTGCAGTATTATTGGGTATTGGTTTTGCCGGTGAAAGTCTATCCACCACGGAATGGTGCGCGTTAGCTGTTATTGTTTCTGCAGTGGTTTTGGTGACGCTGGGGAAATTTTTGTTCAAACCACGCTAATTGTCCGAGAATGCAACATGGTTGTTTCATTTAGCCAACGGGCTATAATTCACGCTGTTTAGATAAAAAGTGAAAATAATTATGCTGAGAAAAGCACTCATTATCCTGATTGCGGTAATGGCTCTGAGTTCATTAGGTGGCGTTTTTCTGGCTGGACTGAACATTTATACCCGTTCAACCACCCCACATGAAACTGAAACTACGCAGTCCAGCCCATTGTCTGATATTGGCCCTGCGGGCTTATCCAATAACGGTCAGGAATCACCATAAGTTCCCATCCATTCGCGGCATCGCTGCTGCAAAAAAGTCTGCAAGCCCCTAACCCGTTCTGACACCTGTGAGCGGTGGGGGCATAATAAATTTAAGGGTAAAATCTCACCCTGCCAGTCCGGTAGTACCTGAACCAAGCGCCCTGCACGAATATCCGCAATCACATCAATAGCGGCTTTATTGGCGATCCCCAGCCCCGCCAGTGCCCAACGCCGGGCAATTTCACCATCATCACTGATGTATTCACCAGACATAGTGACTTCCTGAATATCGTCTTGCCGCATTAATCGCCATTGATTATAAAGGCGGCCATTACGCTGATATAACACCGATTGATGATTCACCAATTGTGCTGGCGTTTGCGGCACACCATTGCGGGCAAGATAGGCTGGGCTGGCGCAGAGCATCCGCCGATGGTGAGACAAAATAGGTAGTGCCACCAAACTGGAGTCAGTCGGCACGCCAAAACGTAAAGCGATATCCACGGGTTCGCGAAAGAGATCTGCGTGACGATCATTAAGTAACAAGTGCAATTGAATATGCGGATGTTGTTGCTTGAAATCATTGAGCCAGTTAACTAATAAATTGCGACCAAAATCTGAAGGCGCTGAAAGTTGCAAAACCCCAGATAATCCGGTCATTTTCCGCTGAATGGCCTGCTCCCCCTCAATTAATGCCCCTAGTGCAATACGCGCGCTATCCAGATAACTAATACCTTCCTCTGTTAGCCGCAAACTGCGGGTTGAGCGTACCAACAAGCGAACGCCCAATTGTGATTCCAGACGCTTTACTGCAATGCTGGCCGCTGCTGGTGTTATATTCAACCGCCGAGCCGCTTCAGACAAACTCCCGCAGTCCCAAAGTTAGTGCTTCACTGCCAGTGGGTAGAGTAGGCCAACCAGTTGATATTGCTAGCGCCTATATCTTATTACTGGAAAATAGCTTCATGACCGGTAGCGTGCTTGATATTGACGGCGGTGGCCTGCTGTAGCTATTCATAATCAGGCCTAAGACGAGGTTAATGGCAAAGTGCCCGCAGCGGTGAAAACAGGCAGATCGTCAAGACGCCGTACTTCTTTTGTTAAAACAAGCATCCCTGGCGCGGATGCTTTACTCTTCTACCTGTCCCCACCTTGCAAGATCGAGCCATTGAAGTTCGTCAGCAGTCTGACGGCATTTTACTGCCGTCTTATATCTGTACCTCAACATACTTCATCAAGAATCAGGACTTCAATATTCCTTGTTTTAAAGCGTTATTACGCCTAATGCCGCAGCCTTTTTTTCCATCTGCTTAATCTCGTCATAGGCCGACCACGGCAACGTGCTAAATTCTTTGATCAATAATTTATCCTTAGCGGAGCTTGCCTCGGGAGAGTTGACAGTAGCTGTTATGGCCTGACGTATCTGGTTTAGCTGCTCTTTAGATGTCGCTAACGAGGTAATCAATGGCAAGCCTGGAGCAATATCGGTTTGCGCGACAATTTTTAATCCGGCAACCGCTGATGGGTTATCACGCTGTAATAATGCAAAACTTACGCAATCTATCGCGGCAATATCTGCTTGCCGCTGTTGAATCATTTCGATAGAACGATAGTGTCCACCCGAAGCTACTGCACGAGAAAAGAACTTCCCCTTGATCGCCAGTGGCGCAATCAAAGCACGCAAAGCATTATATCCTGACTGGGAGTCTGTGCTGTTGAATGCAACGACACGATAGCGAAAGTCAGAAAGCTGCAGCCCTTCTTCATCTGCACGGACCACAACTAAACTGCGGTAATACTCCCCTGAGCAATAAGGTGATTGATAGCTGAATGCGCCAACCAACTGAACTTGCTGTTGTAATAAAGTCACGAGAGGAAAACCACAGGTCTGACTCAAAAGCAGTGTAGGATCACGCCAATGTTGTAGTAAATCTGAGGGCCAACATAATTGCTCGGGAACTGCCGTGACGCCATGTTTGTGCAATTGCCGCAACAATAATTGCCAAAAAGGTTGCACATCTTGTGGTGGCCGAACCCCGTACATCGGCAGTGAAATCAATATTAGCACCTACTTAAGAAGAGTAGTAAAAACCGAAGTATCAGTGATTTTTTGCTGCAGGAAGAGACTGCAATTCTCTCCAGCGAGATAAACGCCGATTCCACCGTGTAAAGATCATATCGGTAATAATCGCCAATAAGGCAACCACAATAGCTCCCTGGATAACATAGGCGGTATTAAATCCGCTCAGTCCAATAATAATTGGCGATCCCAAGGTTTTCGTCCCTACAGTGGAAGCAATAGCAGCAGTACCAATATTAATAATGACTGACGTTCGGATCCCCGCGACAATAACCGGGGCAGCCAACGGTAATTCCACTCGCCACAAGATCTGTCTGGCGCTCATTCCTACCCCAGCAGCCACCTCACGGATATCCCGGGAAACAGACTCAACACCTGTAATAGCCCCTTGTAAAATAGGTAATAAACCATAAAGCACTAAAGCAATAATCGCGGGTTTTTCGCTAAATCCCATCACCGGCACGGCAATAGCAAGCACCGCTACAGGGGGAAATGTCTGCCCCATCGCGACAATAGTTTCTACCACCGAACGAAACTCTTTCCCTGCTGGACGTGTCACGGCAACACCGGCGCTCACCCCAATAAAAACAGCGATAATGCTGGAAATTAGCACCAGGAGAACATGGGCGACTACCAGTGACCAAAATGTATCTTGCACATATATCGGCCTGTCGAGATCTGGGAATAACGCCGAAAAAAAGCCCCCCAAGGAGGTCATACCAAAAACCAGACCAGCCAATAACAGCAATGCCCAACAAAGAGGGTCGGTTAACCCGCACAGTAGCCCTGATTTAAGCTTCTCCATTAGACACTTTTTATCCTCACTAATGTTGAAGTCAGTCGGTTTCATACTTCGCCCCTATCTACATCCGCAATCAAATCAGCAAAATAAAGTACCCCCAATGGTTGCCCCTGTTCATCGGCCACCAGCAATTTATCTGTCTGGCGTGACACAAACAGAGAAAGTGCTTCTCGCAAGCTCGTTGTACCCAGTATGGGCTGCCCTATCATAGTTTCACCGCGCCTGATACGTTGTTCGGCTCGCCCGAGTGACAACAACTTAATGCCTAAATCACTGCGGCCAAAAAAATCACGCACAAAGCCATTCGCGGGCTGAGTTAACATTTCCAGAGGTGTCCCTTGTTGGATAACTCGCCCACCATCCATCAATACTATACGGTCAGCCAAAGCCAAAGCTTCATCAATATCATGGGTAACCAGCACAATAGTCCGCCCCGATAATTGATGAATACGGGTAATTTCAAACTGCAATGCCGAACGAGTCACTGGGTCTAATGCCCCAAAGGGTTCGTCCATTAGCAATACTTCTGGATCTGCGGCCAAAGCTCGAGCAACACCTACCCTTTGTTGCTGTCCACCTGATAATTGATGAGGATAACGATGAAGAAATTGTTCTGGATCCAGATGCAATAACTCAAGCAATTCAATCACCCGCAGTCGAATACGCTCCTGAGGCCATTTGAGCAATTGTGGTACGGTGCCAATATTGCGTTCCACAGTCCAATGGGGGAATAGCCCTATTGATTGGATGGCATAACCCATGCGACGGCGTATATCTTCGGGCTTATAATTACGAATTTCCTCTCCGGCAAAATGAATTTCCCCTTCATCATGTTCAATAAGTCGGTTAATCATTTTTAGTGTGGTCGACTTACCGGAACCCGAGGTACCTATCAATACCGTAAATTCCCCTTTTGCGATCTGTAACGTTAGATTATCTACAGCCCGTTTACCGGCAAAGTATTTACTTACCTGATGGAAATGAATCATCGATGCGAAGTATCCATAAAAATAACGATGAATTTAAACAGCGAATCAACTACTACCGCCATCACTACCACGGGGATTACACCCAACAACACCAAATCCAATGCACTGCTCAGCAAACCTTGGAATACAATCGCACCCAAGCCACCCGCACCAATTAGTGCGGCGACAACAGCCAAACCGACTGTCTGCACGGCAATAATCCGAACGCCAGATACAATAAGTGGCATGGCAATGGGTATCTGCACCCGAAAGAATAACTGGCTGCGGGTCATTCCCATTCCTCGTGCCGATTCAACAACACTGTCTGGCACAGCGTCTAACCCGGCAACTACATTACGTACTAGCGGCAATAAAGCATAAAGTACCAGTGCAACAATCGCTGGCGCTAACCCGATACCACTCACTCCATGCTCTGCCAGCCAGGGAATAGCCGCAGCCAACCCAGCCAAAGGTGCAATCAGCAGACCAAATAAAGCAATGGATGGAATAGTTTGAATAATATTTAATATTGAAAAAACAGCAACTTGAAAGCGAGTGGAGCGGAAGCAGAACAGGCCAAGGGGAATACCCAAAAACATTGCTGGCACTAACGTTGCAAACAGGATTTGAAGGTGTTGCCATAATGCATCATTAAACACATCTTGCCGATTAACGTATTCTTTCAGCAATGACAGTTGATCGAGTTGCCCGGTAGCTAGCAATATTACGACGGGCAGAAGCAGCAAAACATTAGCCATACTGCGCCAGATAGGATTCACAACCGCACGAGACAAACTATCGATAGCAATCAAAATGCTCATCCCACTCATCAGCCAGAACCCACCGCCTAGAGATGTGCGAACCAGGCTTTCTTCGCCGCCAGCAAGTTGTGTAGCGGTTGTACCAGCCAGTAACAACAAACCGAATAACAGCAGTTCGGCTATCAAAACTGTGGCCCAATACAGCACAGTACTTTGTTTAAAGAAAGCGAAGCTAGCCAGCATCAATATCGGTACTAACAACCACCAAACTGACCCTGTTATCAACGATATTAATGAAATTCCCTGCCCTGATATCAACCGATTGGGTGCATGGCTGACAAAAGAAAGCCCGACTCCTGATAAAATCATCAAAATAACCAGCGCTAACAGGACTCGGTTTTTTACAGACATAAAAATCTATCTCCATGACAGATAATCCTAAACGAAACAATGAATTATCTGTTTATTGGGGAGTGCTATACATATTGATAGCTATAGCACCCTCCCTGATACACACGACTATCCTTTTACAAACCCTTTTTCTTTCAGGTAATTGGCCGCGACTTTCTTAGCATCCTGACCTTCAACCGCAATACGAGCATTCAGTTTTTGCAAGGTTGCACTATCAAGAGTGGCAAATACGGGATCAAGCAAAGCAGGGATATTAGGATGCGCTTTCAGTGTGGTTTCACGGATTATTGGGGTTGGCGCATAGATAGGTTGTACACCTTTAGTATCTTCCAACGTTTGCAGACCTAGTGCCGCTACCGGGCCATCGGTGCCATACGCCATGGCGGCATTCACTCCCGAGGTTTGCTCAGCGGCGGCTTTAATTGTTACCGCTGTATCACCACCAGCCAATGATAAGAGTTGGTCTTGATTCAATTTGAAGCCATATGCTTGTTGGAAAGCAGGCAGGGCATCAGGTCTTTCAATAAACTCAGCTGAGGCCGCCAATTTGAATTTGCCACCCGCATTAATCCATTTACCTAAATCATCCAGGGTTTTCAAATTATTTGCGCTGGCCAAATCCTGGCGAACAGCAATGGTCCAGGTATTGTTCGCTGGTGCCGGTGAAAGCCACACCAGTTTATTTTTCTCATAATCCAGTGCTTTTACTTTTTCATAACCTGCTTTCGCATCTTTCCAGGCAGGATCTTTTTCATCAGAGAAGAAAAAGGCACCATTACCCGTGTATTCAGGGTAAATATCAATCTCACCCGCAGTGATAGCCCCGCGCACCACTTTGGTGGTGCCCAACTGCGATTTATTGGTGGTTTTAATCCCGTTAGCATCAAGAACCTGCACAATAATATTGCCTAGCAATGAGCCTTCAGTATCAATTTTTGAGCCAACACGGACAGTATCAGCAGCCTGTGACGCACCACCTGAAACAGCCAACATTACTGTAGCTAACGCAAAAATCCGGCTACGGGTTAAGGTCTTTGCCATGCTTTACCTCTATGTGCTCAAGGGTTAATGAAAGTTCATTCATTAATGTCGGTGAAATGCCAATTTCAGCAAGGCATAAAACCAAAACCATTAACAAATCAGCAACCATATTAGATTTAGTCGAAAATAAACCAAATAACCAATTGATATTAAATATATTATTCAGGTCAGACTAGGCTAACTGGCCTGCCACTTCTATAGATAACAGTATGATAGCTAAGTATTTAAACGCGCGTTACTGACAAGGATGACTGTTAAGATTACACAAATTACTGTATATAACAACAGCAAAATACAGATAAGTGAAAACAATACCTCCGATTTTGTAGATGGCCTGATACCTTCATTTTCACTTTGATAAGTCACTTTAGACTGACTCGGTATGCCCATTTCCCCTGTCAATTACAGTGTGCAGCCTTTCCTCAGCCGGGGCTTTATTTTCACTATCGTAAAAAGGATGAATTTCTATCTCCAAAGCTGTAAAAACAAATGCTTCGAACCATTCAGTATAGCCATTCACCACAAATTGCTCGCTGCGATGCTGATATTGAACCCGACTTTCCAGATAAATCCGGCGCAATCCATACCAGGGTAAAGCCGGTAAATCGTGGTGAACCAAATGATAATTGAGGTTTAAAAAGAGTAGACGCCATGGCCATGCAGCCTCATTTAGAGTAGAACGTGCTGCGCTGTTTTCAGCCACACGATGCTCAAAAAAGGATCTTACCTTGGTCAAACTAAGGGCGGGATAGCTAATTACCAAAATATAAAAAATAGCCGAAATACCATAACCAGCCATCCAGTAAAACAATAAGCCAAGTAAACCAAAATGAGCCAACCACATTGCAATGGCCGGATGATCGCCGGTAATAAAAGCACGGATTGTACTGCGAATGGTGGCGATGATATCTAACGCGGGTCCCAAAATTAATCGGCCAGAAAAGGTATTGCTAATACGAACAATACCTTTGAATAATTGCGGAAAATGTTGCCATTGCTTTGCGGTGTAATAATAGCATTCTGGATCTTTTTCAGGATGAGTCAGATCCTCATCTTTATGGTGTTGAATATGGGAGTCACGATAAAGACCATAGGGGTACCATACTGCCAGTGGCAAAGTACCTAACAGCTGATTTACCCCTCGCCAGCGAGTTGGATGACCATGAATCAGCTCATGTTGTAGTGACATATACCACGCGGTAAATAATATTAGCAGTATGCTTACTAGCACTGTGCCTAATTGCTGCCAATAAATAACACAAGCAAACCAGCCAGTATAAATAACCCCTATCAATATCCAGGTAGGCAATTCCAGCCGCCATACCCAAGAGCGAGACAATAGTTTTATTCTAGCCCGTTGTTGCTCGCTAAGATAATAAGCAGCCCCGGCTCCACGGTGATTAAATTTGGTATCAGCAGCAGGCATATTGAGGACTCATACTTGGCATAATTCTCACCAGTATCAGCTTAATGATCCCTGCTGCTAACTAACTTAAAATACTATGTAAATATGAGAATGTGATAATCGCCTTTTGCTTTGATCTGACTAAACTCAAAAAGCGATGAGCTATGATGAACCACATCAATTTTCAACTACATTAACCCAGCACAGTTCCTCTGCTGAAGTAGCAATAGCATCGAGAACTCTGGAGACCTTCCAGCCTTCGTCGAAATCCGGCCACATACGATCACCGGCAGCAATTCCGTTAATCAAATCACGGATCTCGACCGTTTTTTGGTCGTTAAATCCAATACCATGCCCAGCACTTACACAAAATGCTGCATAGTCGGGGTGCAATGGCCCTGTAAGCAGTGTTTTAAACCCTTGTCTGGAGTGGGGTTCATCGTGGCGATAGAGCTGCAATTCAGCCATTCGTTCTTGGGAATAACTGATTGTGCCTTTGGTTCCTGTGACCACATAGGTCAAACCCATTTTGCGACCACAAGCAATACGTGAAGTCTCAATAGTCCCCATTGCTCCATTGGCAAAACGAACTAGCGCACTTGCCTGATCTTCATTTTCTACTTCACGTAACAATGAGGGATTTTTTGGATCAGGCCGCTGCTTAATCACCGTCTGCATATCACCACATACATTAGTGATATCACCCACCAGATAATGGGCCATATTGACAATGTGTGCGGCTAAATCACCTAATGCTCCTAGCCCCGCCTGCGCCTTAGTGCAGTGCCAATCCAACGGTGTTTGCGGGTCTGCCAGATAATCTTCATTATGAGTGCCATAAAAATGCACGATATCGCCAATCTCGCCATTGGCAATGATCTCGCGGGCTAACTGGCTAGTTGGGTTCTTCATATAGTTGAATCCCACCAACGTTTTCACCCCTTTAGCGCGTGCTGCCTCGGCCATTTCTTTGGCATCTGCGGCATTAAGTGCCAGCGGTTTTTCGGAATAAACATGCTTACCATGGTTTATAGCCGCAAGAGCCATTTCTTTGTGTAAGAAATTTGGCGCACAAATATCTACGACATCAATAGCTGGGTCAGAAACCAATTCTTGCCAATTTGCAGTTGATCGGGAAAAACCAAATTCTTCAGCTCGTTGTTGAGCCAACTCAGGTGTGACCTCTGCCAGCATTTCTAATACAGGCAAACCCTTTAAAGGAAAAACCGTCGCAACCTGCGCATAAGCAATAGCATGACAGCGACCAATATAACCGGTACCAATAAGGCCGATTCGAACCTTTTGCATTCTATTCCCCTCGCGTGTTTAGGATTTAGGCCCCATGAGGAGCCGCTACTTGTCAACGGTTATACGAAATTAAAATTTCACATTCAAGACTAAATAGGAATGAAAAACCTTTTTTGCGAAGCAACTCATTTAATCTTCCCAGTCCGATGAAATTTTGCATTAACAAGTAGTAAACCAAGCCTCTTAGCTCACAAAAAGAAATCATAAAAAACCAACAAATGAATTATTTATTCTTTTTATGAAACAAATGAAACTATAAATTTAAATTTTGCGGGGCAATATGCATTGCTGACAACTCTGGGTTTCAATGCGGTGATTTCGTTATATAGTGAACACCACGATAAAGCACTCAACTAAGCTGCTTCTTTATAATTTCGACAGGTAACTTGCTATGAACTCATCTTTTTTGGTTACACCACAATGGCTGGCAGAACATATTGATGATACCAACATCGTTATTCTGGATGCCAGAATGTCACCGCCAGGATTAATCCCCAAAAGAAATATTCAGGCCGAGTTTGAGCAAGGGCATATCCCCGGAGCTGTTTACTTTGATATTGATGCAATTGCAGATAGCAGCACCGATTTGCCTCATATGTTGCCATCTCCACAAGTATTCAGTGAGATGGTCGGCCAATTAGGGATTAGTGAGCAACATACCTTAGTCATTTATGATGATGGCAACCTATTTTCAGCACCACGGGTTTGGTGGACACTCCGTATCTTCGGCGCCAAAAACGTATATATACTGGCCGGTGGTTTTAGTGGATGGCAACAGGCAGGTTTGGCATTAGAAAGCGGCCCAACATTCCCAACACCTCAAACCTTCAACGCAACATTCAATGATGCTGCTGTCAAAAATGTTCATGAGGTTTTAGCCGCACTGGGAAACAATGAAATACAGATTTTAGATGCTCGTCCAGCAGCCAGATTTAAAGCTCTGGAACCAGAACCTCGTCCTGGATTACGTCTTGGTCGCATCCCCGGCAGTATTAATGTGCCTTGGGGGAGTATGGTTGAAAATGGTAACCTGAAATCACCACAAGCACTGGAAGCTATTTTTGCCACCCAAGGGGTGGATTTAACCAAACCCATTATTACCAGTTGTGGCTCAGGTGTTACAGCTGCAGTGGTTGCTCTGGGATTAGCTGCTGTCAATGCACCGTCTATAGCACTGTATGACGGTTCTTGGGCTGAATGGGGTGCTTCTGATTCGCTCCCAATCGATAGCACTAAGCTGTCATAAAATAACTCAAATTGCGACCAGGCTACGGACACCCTCAAGCTCCATATCGGTACCGTGACCTCGCTGGACAATTTTGCCGCGGGACATCACCAGATAGCTATCCGCCAGCTCTGCGGCAAAATCATAAAATTGCTCAACCAGCAAAATAGCCATATCCCCTTGGGCTGCCAGTGTCTTGATAACTAAACCGATTTCCTTAATAACCGAGGGCTGAATGCCTTCTGTGGGTTCATCAAGAATGAGCAAACGAGGTTGACAAGCCAGCGCCCGCCCAATAGCCAGTTGTTGTCGCTGCCCGCCCGATAAATCACCGCCGCGGCGATGTTTCATTTCCTGCAAAACAGGGAAGAGTTGATAAATATGTTCTGGTACGACCTGACTTTGTGAACCGGAAAAGCGGGAAAGACCTAACAGAATGTTCTCTTCTACTGTTAATCGGGGGAAAATTTCCCGCCCTTGTGGCACATAGGCAATCCCCCCTTTAACTCGCTGATGGGGTGATTGATGGCTAATATCTTTCCCCTCCCAACTAATGGTACCGTTCTTGACTGGTACTAGCCCCATCAGGCATTTCAGTAATGTTGTTTTACCCACACCATTACGGCCCAATAAGCAAGTTACCTCACCTATGGCTGCCTCGAATGACAAGCCGCGCAAGATATGGCTTCCACCATAATATTGATCAAGTTCATTCACTTGCAGCATATTTTGCCCTTAAATACCCAGATAACGCGATATGAAAAGAAAGCGGCGCAACCGCTGTGAATCAAGGCGCGATCCCCCGAAGTTTAGTCAACCCAAATGAGGGGAGGCAACGCAGAGTCAGAGCGGTTCAGCGCCCTAAATACACCTCTATCACCTGCTCATTTGTCTGCACCTCAGCCAGTGTTCCCTCAGCTAACACTTGCCCCTGATGTAATACGGTGACATGGTCGGCAATGGTCTCCACAAACCCCATATCGTGCTCCACCACCATCAATGAATGCTTCCCAGCCAATTGGTTAAACAGCTCGGCGGTATAAGCCGTTTCTGCATCCGTCATCCCAGCGGCTGGCTCATCCAACAACAGCAAATGTGGGTCTTGTACTAATAACATCCCGATTTCAAGAAACTGTTTCTGCCCATGAGATAACAAACCTGCAGGCCGCTGGCGCATATTATTTAGGCGCAGCATAGTTAACGTTTCATCAATTTGATCCCGCTGTTCACTGTTTAACTTAGCGCGCAAACTGGCCCAAACAGTTTTGGCACTTTTTTGGGCCAGTTCAAGATTTTCGAACACGCTCAACGCTTCAAATACTGTCGGTTTTTGGAATTTTCGCCCAATACCTGCCTGAGCAATTTCAATTGTATTCATAACAGAGAGGTCATGGTGTTGGTCGTACATCATCTTGCCACTCTGTGGGCGAGTTTTACCGGTAATGACATCCATCAGTGTTGTTTTGCCTGCGCCGTTTGGGCCGATAATACAACGCAGTTCACCGACGCCTATTTGCAGCGAAAGGTTCCTCAACACCTGAAAACCATCAAAACTGACGTTGATATTTTCCAGAGTCAGTACCGGATCTCGCTGTTGACGATACTTATCCGCTGCATGCTGTATCGCACCTGGCTCCTGAGCAATAATTTCAGGGTAAATCAGTTGTTCTGTAATTTGAAATCGACTCATTTGTCTTTTCCCCGTCTCAGCAAGCCAATAACCCCTTTAGGTAAGAACAAAGTCACTAAAATAAAGATCAAACCGAGGAAGAATTGCCAGTATTCGGGCATTGCCATGGTGAACCAGCTTTTTGCACCATTAACAATGCCAGCCCCCAGTACCGGTCCAATCAAAGTGCCGCGCCCACCTAACGCAACCCAAATTGCAGCTTCAATGGAGTTAGTGGGTGACATTTCACTGGGATTGATAATACCAACCTGCGGCACATATAGCGCACCCGCCAAAGCACACAACACGGCTGATAATGTCCAGATAAACAGCTTGAAACCTTTAGGATCATAGCCACAGAATGTCAGGCGGTTTTCAGCATCGCGCACCGCAGTCAGTATCCGGCCAAATTTGGTGCGCGCCACGGCAAACCCGAGAGCCAAACTGGCAATAAGCAGTGCGAGTGTTGCCAGAAATAAGGCAATACGTGTGGAGGTTGCTGATACTGAAAAACCCAACATAGTTGTAAAACCGGTGAAACCGTTATTGCCACCAAAACCGGTTTCATTGCGGAAAAATAGCAGCATGCCGGCGTAGGTTAATGCCTGAGTCATAATGGAAAAGTAGACACCTTTTATTTTGGAGCGAAAGGCAAAGTAACCAAAAATAAAAGCCAATAAACCGGGCACCACTACAATCAAGCACAACGCCCAAATAAAATATTGGCTACCACGCCAAAACCACGGCAATTCAGACCATGAGAGAAAAGACATGAAAGCGGGCAAACCATCACCAGCAGCTTGCCGCATCAGGTACATTCCCATGGCATATCCCCCTAGGGCAAAGAATAAGCCATGACCGAGAGATAATAATCCGGCATAGCCCCACACCAGATCTAATGCAATGGCAACCACTGCATAACACAGAATCTTACCAACAACGGTTAAGGTATATGTCGAGATAGCCAGTGGGTTATCCGCAGGCAATAATGCCAAAAAAGGAAGAATAATCAGTAAAATAGTGACTATACCTGCTAATGACAAACTAAGGGTTGGGGCTTTCTTCGCCAAGGTTATCGCCAAAGGTTGATTCATTAGTCACTCACCCTGCCCTTGAGGGCAAACAGACCTTGCGGTCGTTTTTGAATAAACAAAATGATCAGCACTAAAATCAATATCTTGCCCAGCACTGCACCAATCTGCGGTTCCAGAATTTTATTTAGCATGCCCAGCCCCAAAGCCGCCATAACACTACCCGCTAATTGCCCGACCCCGCCAAGCACCACCACCAGGAAAGAGTCGATAATATAACCCTGCCCTAATTCCGGGCCGACATTTCCAAGCTGCGATAGCGCAACGCCCCCTAAGCCGGCAATACCAGACCCTAACCCAAAAGCCAACATATCGACTTTCCCAGTTGCTACCCCGCAACACGCGGCCATTGCACGGTTTTGTGTCACTGCTCGCACCTGCAATCCAAGGCGAGTTTTATTCAGCAATAACCAAGTGAGTAGCAAAACAATCACAACGAAAGCAATAACGGCAATCCGATTCCACGGTAGAACCAGATTAGGTAAAAGTTGCACGCCACCCGATAACCAGGCAGGGTTAGCCACTTCCAAATTTTGCGCGCCAAAAATCATCCGTACCCCCTGAATAAGCATCAAGCTGATCCCCCAAGTTGCTAGTAGGGTTTCTAGTGGGCGGCCGTACAGATGTCGAATCACGGTTCGCTCTAAAGCCATACCAATTCCAGCGGTAATAAAGAAAGCAACCGGTAAAGCGACCAATGGATAGAGTGCCAGCCAATGTGGAGCAAGTTGTTGAAACAGGGATTGCACTAAATAGGCGGAGTAGGCTCCCAGCATCAACATCTCGCCATGAGCCATATTGATAACGCCCAGTAACCCATAAGTGATGGCTAATCCCAGCGCGGCCAACAGTAAGATAGATCCCAGCGACAGCCCGCTAAATACCTGCCCGATCACATCTCCCACCATCAATCGGTTTTGCACCTGCTTTAAACTACTGGCCGCCGCCGCACGTACCTGTGCATCAGGCTCAACCTTGGCATCAGTTAAGTTTTGCAGCCGTGATTGAGTCTGCGGTGAGCCCGATTGCCCTAACAGTTGTACGGCGTTTAACCGTATTTGCGGGTTGCTGTCGGTCAGTTGTAAATTTGCCAGCGCAATGTTCAGCGCTTCTTTGACTTTGCTGTCAGTTTCTAATTTCAAACGCTGATTAAGTAGCGGCAGTTGATCACTTTGCGCCTGCTGCTGTAATTCCTGTGCCGCATTTAAACGCACAGATACATCGTCACTGACCAGCCGTTGAGCCGCCAAAGCATTAGCAATTAAAATACGTAACCGGTTGTTGAGCCATATTTTCTTCGGTACGTCAGTGGGTTGTAACAGCCCCTCCAAAGGGGTGAAAACCTGATGATTCTGGACAAAAACCTGCCCAGCACTGTCTATCACTAACGTTTCTTGTTTAAGCGCTTGTAATAATGCTAAACGACTCGCATCCGGTTCTGTCGCCCATTGCTGCAACATCGTGATCTGTTGCGAACGATTAGCCACAGCAAAATCATGAGCTGGCCCTGCCATCGCAAATGTCGACATGCCTAATAGCAGGCACAGCATAGCCCTAAGCAAATCATTGGCCGTTCTACTCCAAACAGGAATTAACGATTTCATAAGCCCACTCATCACGGATATGTGCCAAAAAAGAGCCGGAGGCAGCAACATTTGACTGACTCCGGAGAGTCGGCGCTACTGGGTAGTTTTCACTGGATGGTCCGGTTTTTTGTCATTTCCGGCGATAAATGGGCTCCACGGCTGAGCGCGAATCGGGGCATCCGTCTGCCACACCACATTGAACTGCCCATCAGCTTCGATTTCGCCAATCATCACGGGTTTATGTAAATGGTGATTTGTCTTATCCATGGTTAAGGTAAAGCCGGAGGGTGCCGGATAGGTTTGCCCAGCCATTGCGGCGCGCACTTTATCCACATCAGTTGATTTGGCTTTCTCCACCGCCTGCGCCCACATATGCATGCCAACCCAGGTTGCTTCCATCGGGTCATTGGTCACAGCGGTATCAGCATTCGGCAACTTGTGAGCTTTGGCATAAGCTTTCCATTGCTCAACAAACTTTTTATTAGTTGGATTATCGACTGATTGGAAGTAATTCCACGCCGCGAGATTGCCCACTAATGGTTTAGTATCAATACCGCGAAGTTCTTCTTCACCCACAGAAAAAGCAATGACTGGCACATCAGTGGCTTTAATGCCCTGATTGGCTAATTCTTTGTAGAAAGGAACATTCGAATCACCATTGATGGTGGAGATAACTGCAGTTTTGCCATCGGCTGAGAACTTTTTAATATTACTCACGATCGTTTGGTAATCGCTATAGCCGAACGGGGTATAAACCTCCTCGATATCTTTATCCTGAATACCTTTACTGTGCAGGAACGCCCGTAAAATTTTATTGGTTGTTCGCGGATAAACATAATCAGTACCTAACAGAATAAAGCGCTTCGCCGCACCACCATCTTCACTCAATAAATATTCCACTGCGGGGATAGCTTGCTGATTTGGTGCCGCGCCGGTGTAGAAAACATTCGGTGACATCTCCTCACCTTCATACTGTACCGGGTAAAACAATAAACCATTAAGCTCTTCAAATACCGGCAAAACTGATTTACGAGAGACCGAAGTCCAGGCACCGAAAACAACAGCGACTTTATCTTGTGTTAATAATTGCCGTGCTTTTTCGGCAAATAACGGCCAGTTAGATGCTGGGTCAACAATAACCGGCTCAAGTTGTTTACCTAATACTCCACCGTGCGCATTGATATCATCAATACTCATTAACGCCATATCTTTCAGGGGAGTCTCAGAAATAGCCATCGTGCCAGACAACGAGTGCAAAATACCCACTTTAATAGTATCAGCGGCCAGTGTGCCAAAAGCCACCCCCAGACTGACAACCGAAGCTGAAAGCGCAAAAACCTTAATTAAGTTACGATGTTGCATAGCGTTAACCTCTGGTCGTTGAGTAAAAACACACAAGATTGAATGACTCTGCGCAATCGCCGTGCCAGTTTTATATCTTGATGATTTAATTTAACATTATAAATATTTCGACCAAATAGCCTGATATACAGCCTAATTATCTGCACCATTATTGCGCAACAAACGAGCACATATAGTGCAACACTGAAAGGGGAGATATATAAAGAAAAGACTAACTGAGATGGGCTAATTTAAAAATAGAGTGAGGTTATCTCGCTAATTAACGAAAAACAGGAATAGCAAATTGCTACTCCTGCTCTTTTACTGGCAATCAACATCCGATTTTATATCGACATGATTATTTCTATTTTTTAGGACCACGTATACGTAATGTCAAACCCTTAAGGAAATAGCGCAATACCTGATCACCACATGGACGGAAATTTTTGCTGCCTTCTTTACGGAACAAAGCATTTAACTCAGGTTTGGATACTGGAAACTCGACGGCGTTGAACACATCATGCATATCGGTGTCTTTCAATTCAAACGCCACACGCAGTTTTTTTAGCACGATATTGTTAGTGATAACTGGCTCTACCGCAGGTGCCGGGAACTTGTCATCTTTACCGCGCCTAAAGAAAATCAGGCCATTGAGGAAATGTGCCATCACCAGATCAGGGCAATCCTGATAACCGGCTTCATCTTCTTTTTTAAGAAAATTAACGACATCCGCATTGTCCACTTCAAAGTCAGCCAGCTTAATGATTTCAGTTATCTTGGTATCGTTTACGTTAAGCATATAGCGAACACTACGGAGCACATCGTTGTTGATCATATTACTGCCCTATTCCTATTATGTAGATTAGACGTGTGCGAATATCGCAAGAAAAACAAAAATCTTCTTTAACGTCTAGCGGGCAGTATTGTATAGATCCACACCAATTTTCTCAATGTAAATCTGATTGATGATAAAAATACAGCAGAAATAAAAAATCATGAAGTATAATTATTAATTAGCTATTTTTAGTAAAAAAATAAATTAAGGCAAGGCATAAACAAACACTTACCTTAATTATTAGAATAGATATTAAATTTTAGATTTAATATTTTTGATTGGCTGATAAAGTGCGATTTCCTCACCAACAATATATTTCTTTCGTAAAGTAGCGGAGACTTTATCCATAATCATGACAATAACCACCATGATTAATGTAATAAACATCACGACATCCCAATTCCATAAGCGCATATTCTCGGCATAAACTAAGCCGATCCCTCCTGCCCCAACAAAACCTAACACTGCGGCCGACCGGGTATTGGATTCAATCTGATAGAGGCTTAGCGCTAAAAAAGTGGGGAAAGACTGAGTGAAAATACCAAAACGCTGTTTTTGCAAAGCATTGGCTCCCATGGCGGTCAAACCACGATTAGGTGATTTATCTACCGCTTCATGTCCTTCTGCATAAAGTTTACCGAGCAACCCCATATCTTGCATAATAATCGCCAACACCCCAGCAAGTGGCCCCATACCCACTGCGCGCACAAAAATCAGCCCCCAAATCGCCATATCAATGCCACGAAAGATATCCAGGAAACGTCGCACGACAAATGAAATAAGGCGTAAACTCGGTGTCGACATCACATTTCGCGCCGCCAGGAATGACAGGGGTAAAGCAATCAGAGTGGCAGTGAGTGTTCCGGCAAATACAATGGCTAAGGTAATAAAAATCTGGCCAAAGTAATATCTAAATGGCCAATTGACGAAGTCATGCCAAACAAACATGCGCAAAAAATATCGGCTTATTTGCTGGCTACCATTTACAAATGCCAGCCAGGGAATGCCAAAGGTTTTAAAGAAAAAAAGGTAATATAAAAAAATAGCTACCCCAATGATAGTAACCCATCTGATATAGCGTGTTTGCTGTAAGAAAATCTGCGGATACTGTTGCTTCAGTGTAAAGAGCTGCTCTGCGGTTAGATTATTATTTAGCATTATGAACCCCCTTCCACAACTCGCTTGCGTAATTTGCCGGATGTGTAATCCAACAGCGAAACCACGATAATAATCAGCAGTAGTGTCATACTCACCTGATCATAGCGATCCAATTTTATTGAGGTCATTAACTCCTGACCGATTCCCCCCGCTCCCACCAAACCCAAAATAGTCGATTGGCGAAAATTAATTTCCAGCCGCATAAAACTATAAGAAAGAAATATGGGTTTTACTTGTGGCCAAAATGCAAAGCGCATCCGTTGCAATTTACCCGCCCCACAAGCAGCGAGGCCGCGAACAGGTTTATCAGATGCGGTTTCCAATGATTCGTAAAACAACTTGGTTAAGCTGCCAATAGTGTGTAAGGCCAGCGCCAAAAAACCGGGAATCGCCCCAATTCCAAAAGCCATGACAAACATCACTGCCCATGCTAATTCTGGCATCGTGCGTAAAAAGGCGACAAAGGTCCGGATAGATAATCTCAACCAGGATGGATTTTGAGTATTATTCGCCGCCAAAAAAGCCAGAGTAATAGCAACCATTACCGACAAGATTGTCGACGCCACAGCCAATTGCAGCGTTTCCCAGATTAGCGGTAACTGAATTGGCAGACGATATCCCCAATAAGCCAGCGAGCCTTCCGTATGACCATCCGCCAATAGTTTATGCAAATGGAGTTCGGGGATAGTTTCAACCAGATAATCAAAAAAAGACGGAATAGAAATAAAAACAGTATGTAAATTAAACTCAGCAATACTTCCCGCACCAAGATAGATAATGACCAGCGTCAATGACCAAATCAACGTTTCACGTTTCTGTTTAGCGCGAACCCGCTGATAGTAATGGTTGAAGTCCGTATTCAAAATTAGCTACCACCTAAAAAATAGCTCCAGCAAGCCAGAGCTAAACTATTTTTATTCGCAGAGCCGACTTAGCGGTCGCCTTTGGTTAATTCGCGCTTCATATCAATGATTGTTTGATATTCACTTAGTGATGTCTCACCAATATGCTGTTTGCCGCCCATTGCTTTGATAAAGCAGGCGTGATCTTCTTTATCCAGTTTTTTAACCGCAGCTACGAGTTGTGCTTTAAATTCAGGTGGCAATGCACCACGGACTAAAATCGGGCCATTAGGAATAAGTGGGGATTCCCAGATAATACGGATCTGTTTCATTAAATCTGGATGATCCATCCTAATCATACGGGTAAATGCGCCACTGGTATAACCGGTATTGTAATCGCCGATCATTGATGCCCATGTAACCGCACCGTCAAATTGACCGTTAATAACCCCCAGAATATCCTGCTCATGGCCGCCAGAGAATGTCACGCTAGAGAAGAAATTGTTATATTTGTTATCGGCTGTCCCGCCTAATTTCTGTTTAAAGACTTGATTAGGGATCAAGAAACCTGAAGTTGAGTCTGGATCAGCGAAACCAAATGCTTTGCCCTTTAAATCTTCAATTTTCTGATAAGGGCTATCGGCTTTGACGACCACAACTGAGTGATAACCGCGCGACTTGTCAGTATCATCAATAGCAATACCCACGATATCGACGGCTTTAGGATCTTTAATATAAACAGAGGCAAAAGAGGAGGGAGACATACTTAATACCAGGTCAATCTTCCCACCAAGTAAACCTTGAATCACCCCTGAGTAGTCAGAAGCGTTATGTAAATTAGTTTTAACGTTTAATTCTTTATCCAAGAATTCTTTGACACACATATTATCACCAATTTGCTGTGTCGCATTCTGTCCGCCCAAAATACCCAGATTAATTTCTTTTGGTGCATCCGCTGCCGTGGCATTAAATACCATCATGCTTGCCAATAATGAGGTAAGACAAAGTACTTTTTTCATTAAAATAACCTATTCTGATAAAGGGATAAGTGGGAATTAATGCAAAAGCTCCGTTGATTCATCGCTATATATATCCTGAATAATAGTGTCATTCAGCATAGAGGGATGTCCGTCAAAAATGATTCGTCCATGAGCAATACCAATGACTCTTGTACAATACTCTTTTACTAAATCGACAGAGTGTAAGTTAACGACGACTGCAATATCGTCTTCACTTATTTTCTGCAATGTATTCATAATACGCGTGGTGTTTTTGGGGTCCAAAGAAGCAACGGGCTCATCAGCCAATAATATTTTGGGGTTTTGCATCATGGCACGACAAATAGCCACTCGCTGCATTTGCCCACCCGAGAGGTTTTCTGCACGTTGCAAGGCATGTGGCAGCATATTAAGCCATTGCAACAATTCGATTGCCCTGGCGCGATCCTGGTCTGCAAAAATTTTAAAAAATGATTTTAGTGTGGAGGTATAACTGAGGCGGCCTAATAAAACATTTGTCATAACATCGAGGCGCGGAACCAAACAGAAATCTTGAAAAATCATGCCACATTTGGCTCGCCACTTTCTCATCTGCTTGGTTGTCAGAGCAGCGATATTCTGGGTCTCACCATTGTCATGGTAATTAATAATTTCACCAGCACTACTGGGAATAGTACCATTTAAAACATGCAATAATGTCGATTTACCGGCACCAGAACGGCCAATTATTGCGACAAACTCACCCGCGTGAAGCTCAAAATTAATATCATCCAGAACTCGATGCTGTGACTTATACACCTTAACTAAACCTTTAACAGCAAGTACCTTTTTACGTGATTCTGGCACCGCAGCTGGATAATCAGCCACAGTGAATTTACGTAACGCCTGGCCCATGTCATGTCTCTCAGATTGCCTGTAATCATGAACCATTAACGAATATTTTTATTGCATATTGATGATAGTTTTATGAGAGAAAGGTGACAAAAATTTAGCCACCTTCCTATATTTTGATAAGTCTATATTTCTTGATTAATGCTGATTTCGCAGCTAATAATTATTTAAAATTACTGTGAAAGCATTTAAATAGCCTCTAACTTCTCAACTTTCGGTAGACAAATAGCACAACCAGCGAGCCGATAACAGCCACCACAAAGCTGCCAAAGTTAAAGCCATCAACCTTGCCCATCCCAAAGAAAGTACTGATATAGCCACCAACCAGCGCACCCACTACGCCGAGGATTATAGTCATAATAAAACCACCACCATCCTCTCCTGGCATAATCCATTTAGCCAAAATACCGGCGATAAGACCAAAAATAATCCAAGATAGTATGCCCATAAGCACCTCCATAAAATTAAAAATCACTGATAGCAGATTTACCTATTTCACTCATTACAAATTTAACATTACAGCCTCAAACTGCTATCGTCATTGTTAAGTTAAGACCCGAATAACAAAATCTGCAAATCAAATCTGCCATATTCAGACGAAATTAAATAACAGATTCACGCGGTGAAAAAATATGATTAACTCCCTGTTGTTGCAGCTTTTTCAGCAAATCATACCCACCATTCGGTGCACTATGGGCTAATTCTCTTTCACTGGCAAAGACAGGGCTAGCCCAATATATATTAACCGGGTCATCTTGCTGAAGAGGCAATATTAGGCTATCAGCATTGTCATAAAACTTTGCTGATAAAATATAGCCTTCATACCCTTGAGGGGCAACTTCTGACTCCAAGGTATGCCCCTCCCCCAGCCAGGTTATTTTGCCCCAAGGTACATGAGCAAAACCGGCCAGTGCGCTAGCCATATGAATAGCATTATCCTCATTAACAAATTGGCTATCAATTGCTATAGCCATTTCGAAACGCCGGTATTTAGTCGCATCGTCATTGAATAATATTTCAACCCATGGCTGAGGACGAATACTAACCCCCAACGTCAGAAAATAATATATTCCCTCTTTTTCGTGTTGTGAGATAGCCATAGGCGGCCACTTACCTTGATCGATGGCATAATATTTTATCGCAGGGCCGAAATGTTGTTCATAGCACTGAATATATTCGGCCTGTAATGCAGGCCAAGGATTCCCTTCTTCCTGCTGCCAGGTTCGCCAAAATTGACGTGTATTTTGAGCACGAGCATATTGAGTATTAGTGGAAGCTGAACCCAGAGGTAATGTTAGTGGGTTATCTTTAATACAACTGGCTGAGTAACAAACTGAGTGATCAATATATAAACTCCAACCGGGAATAATCGCCAGTAATTGCCCCTGATACCATAATGCTGCGCCATCATCACTTTCTGACCAGATAATTGAAATAAACTGTGCATCAAGTTCAGCTTCACCGGCCACATTACGGCAAAACTCGGCAGCTAATCGCGGTGCTAAACCTTGTTCAAGGGCGACATTATCAACCGATATTGGCGCTGCAACCAAATTCCTCACCCAACAAGCGCGAACAGGAAAACGCTCTTCAAACGCCTCTTGCGGATAAATATAGAAATACACTACCCGCTGGTCTTGTTGCACCACGGCTACTAATGTCTGGTTTTCATTACTGACTTCGGCCAGTACCTCAGATTCTTTCATATCGCCTCAACTGTATCGGCAAAGGATTTCAGGCTAAACACGCTATATTGCCTGCCGTAAAATAAGTCTATTAGCGAGATACACATAACCTTATGCTAATAACTCTATACTGAAAAATGTAAAAAAGTGACTATAAAAACTCAGTGATAGTGTAAAACGACTTATCTCATTAAATCATCAGCAAAAGTCTCAAAAAGTCTCCGTATCTACATGAATATCTAGACACATTTTTTTATAATTGATTCAATATCTTCCTATAGAGACTGGCTCTAATGATGGTGTATGACCTAAAGATTAATAGCCAATAGTAGATAGTCTACTGCCTGCTTTCACGCTAAAATAGAACCATTATTTTTTCGTAGAATAGAAGGCTGATATGGCATATATACCGAAGAACTACGCGCGGTTGGAAAGTGGGTATAGAGAAAAAGCGTTGAAGATTTTTCCGTGGGTTTGCGGTAAATGTTCACGAGAATTCGTTTATTCCAATCTGCGCGAACTGACCGTTCACCATATCGACCATGATCACAGTAATAACCCCGAAGATGGCAGCAATTGGGAGATGTTATGCCTTTTTTGCCATGACCATGAACACTCCAAATATACCGAAGCAGATCTCTATGGTTCGACAGTAATTGCTGGTGATGATGCACAGAATGATCAGGGAGTTGCCACCCATAATCCATTCGCTAACTTGAAGTCTTTGATGAAAAAATAGGGCTATCTGGCCGTGACACCTGGAACGGCCAATATGACATCATGGGGGTTCTTCGTGTACTCGCTAGAAACCCAATAGCTGTCGGTATGACCGACTTTCTTGTTGTTCTGCCAATAACCCTAATCTATCGGCTAAATCTCGGCATTCAGCCTTGAGATTATCAAGCACCGAGGCATCATCAGTCATAATAGCTATTTCAGCAAAATCACCCAATCCCGCCAGGTTATCAACCGTGACATGAAATTTTCCAACAAAATAGATGCTACGTCGTTTCTCCAATGTAAACGCAGGCTGATAACCTAATGTTGACAACATACTCTGCACTTTATCGATATCTTCAATATTAGTCGCTTCGCAACGTTCGGTGCCTGGCCCTTTAACTATCCACAAACGAATACCTGATGGATTCATTTCTCGTAAAACCATACTTATCTGCTTAGCCGCTAAATCACCGCCATTCGCCTCCAAATAGCTATCTTTTTCATCATTATCGACGGCAAATGCAATTGCTTTATGCCTAACTAACTGTTTATGCAATTGAGCAATATCCGATACCTGGAACTTCAACTCAACCTCATATTTACCAACAAAATGCTCACTCATAAAATGCCTTATTAATCCGTGTCATAATCAAATTAGATCCTATACTTCATAGTCTGAGGGTTAAAAATTATTATTGTGATAATCATCAAATTAACGCCCACATTAGCCATGCTAAGCCACGAGCTGCACAAATAACAATATAATCGCTATATGACGTGGAAAGTCTCACAAAATTAATACAATGATAGGGATATGCTTGTATGAAACAATCTAATGATAAAAAAACTCAAACCTTATTAACTCAGTTACAGCATATTGTTGGCGCGCGCTATTTATTGACTGGCGAACGACAGACTGAACGTTATCGTACCGGTTTTCGATCAGGATCAGGTTCTGCCCTCGCTGTCGTATTTCCTTCTACATTGTGGCAACAATGGCAGTTATTGCAGGCCTGCGTAGCAGCCGACACTATCGTTATCATGCAAGCAGCGAATACTGGACTGACCGAGGGTTCAACTCCTAGTGGTGATAATTACGACCGCCCTATTGTCATATTGAATACATTACGCCTCAATCAAATTCAGTTACTCAATGATGGTAAGCAGGTTATTGGCTTTCCCGGTAGTACTTTGAATCAACTGGAAAAACGCTTAAAACCTTATGACCGTGAACCTCATTCAGTCATTGGTTCTTCCTGCATTGGTGCTTCTGTTATTGGTGGTATTTGTAATAACTCGGGCGGATCTTTAGTTCAAAGAGGCCCTGCCTACACCGAAATGGCACTATTTGCGCAGATCGATGCACAAGGTGAGTTGCAATTAATTAATCATCTAGGAATTAATTTAGGCAATACACCAGAGGAGATTTTACAACGTTTAGAACGGGGTAAATATCGGGCCAGCGATATTGATCAAGGGACACAGCAAGCATCTGATCATGAATATGCTACGCGAGTGAGAGATATTGATGCCCCCACCCCATCCCGTTTTAATGCTGACCCGAGACGCCTATTTGAAGCGTCTGGATGCGCGGGTAAATTGGCTGTGTTTGCTGTTCGCCTGGATACATTCCCCAGTGAAAAACAGCAGCAAGTTTTTTATATCGGCACCAACCAAACTCAAGTATTAACAGAACTGCGACGTGCTATTTTACGCGACTTCAAACATTTGCCTATTGCTGGTGAATACATGCATCGTGATATTTTTGATATTGCAGAGGTGTATGGCAAAGATACATTTGTCATGATCAACAGTATGGGCACCAATAATATGCCGCGTTTTTTCACCTTAAAAGGCAAAATTGACGCGCGCCTGAGTAAAGTTCCGTTTCTGGTTGATCACTTAACTGACCGGATCATGCAAGGTTTTAGCCAGGTACTGCCCAACCATTTGCCAAAGCGGCTTAAGAGTTATCGTAACAGATATGAGCATCACTTGATGTTGAAAATGTCAGGTCAAGGAATTACTGAAGCCCAGCAATTTTTAAAGAAATTTTTTGCTACTGCGGAAGGCAATTTTATTACCTGTACTGTCGATGAGGGTAAAAAAGCTTTTTTACATCGTTTTGCTGCGGCTGGGGCAGCCGTTCGCTATCACGCAGTTCATGCCGATAAAGTTGAAGACATTCTAGCACTGGATATCGCTCTACCACGTAATGAAGAGCAGTGGTTTGAAACTCTACCACCTGAAATAGACCAATGTCTGGTTGCCAAACTCTATTATGGCCACTTTTTGTGCCATGTTTTTCATCAAGATTATATTGTGAAGAAAGGAGTCGATACGCACGCCTTAAAACAAAAAATGTTGTCTCTTCTGAATGATAAAGGGGCGGAATATCCAGCTGAACATAATGTCGGGCACCTCTATATCGCCAAACCAGCTTTAAAGGCTTTTTATCAGCAGATAGACCCGACCAACAGCTTTAACCCTGGAATTGGCAAAACGTCGAAACTTAAATATTGGCAGACAAAATAACGCTACCGATAATGAGTATGGTTTGAATCAGAAAAATTAAGCATTATCCGAATTGCAGCAACATAGCGTATGGATTCTGCCAGATAAACTATAGTCATAGTCTACTACCAACTAAGGTTGGTATGACTAGTAGACGTTATTTTTCATCTTGATGGCTGGGAGAACAAATGAAAATAATACTGTGGATTATTGCGATCATTTTTATTGTAGGCTTACTGACCATTACTGGCGTATTTAAACTAATTTTCTAATTTTTATCAGTAATATGAGCGCCATTTATTAAATATTATAGGCAGAATTTGCCAGTCACTCGCAAACTCTGCCTTTCAATTATCAATTGCTGTATTTATTCGGATACCTGAGCTAATCGGCCTTGAGCATCTTTTTGCTGGCGATAGCTTTTTGCAGCACCGGGGATGGGTGAGGCCTTGCCCGTTTCCATCCAACTGCGCAGGCGGTTTGCATCTGCAAAATGGGTATATTTACCAAAAGCATCCAAAACAACCAGTGCAACAGGGCGGTTACCAATAACGGTACGCATTGCCAAACAGTGCCCTGCTTGATTAGTAAAGCCGGTTTTAGTTAGCTGGATATTCCATTTATCGTTATAAACTAAATGGTTAGTGTTTCGGAACGGCAACGTGTAATTTGGCTCTCGGAATGTTGCCATTTTCTCGGTCGTAGTGCTTAGCTGGCCTATGAGTGGATATTGCTTGGTCGCTATCAATAATTTAGTAAGGTCACGCGCTGTCGAGACATTATTAATCGAGAGACCAGTGGGTTCGACATAGCGCGTTTTGGTCATTCCTAGTGATTTAGCTTTTGCATTCATCGCCTTAATAAAGGCGTTATAACCGCCGGGATAATGATGAGCCAGACTTGCTGCGGCACGATTTTCCGACGACATCAGCGCCAGCAACAACATATCTTTGCGGCTAATTTCACTGTTCACTCTAACCCGTGAAAATACGCCTTTCATTTCTTTGGTTTGATGGATATCGACTGAAATAATCTCATCAAGCGGTAATTTAGCATCTAATACCACCATTGCTGTCATCAATTTGGTGATGGATGCGATCGGCACGACCTCATCTGCATTGTTAGCATAAATCACTTTATTCGTTTGTAAATCAACCACCATAGCGCTCCCCGAGGCCAGCTCAAGAGGGGCTTTACCTTTAACTTCACTGGCTCCACCACTCGCTATCGCGGTAGGAACAACACTGATACTGGTAGATAAAAGCAAGAAACTTAATAGTGCAAAACGGATTTTCACATGCATGTTCATCAGCTTAAATAGGTTATCTGGAGCCATTGTGGTTGATCTGGCGCATTATAAATTACAGCAATGCACCGCGCACCACACATTCTTAAAATGATTGTTACAAAGATTAAAACTGCCTAATTGCTGTTCAGCGGTAAACATTTACGTAAGTAAATACAGCCAACTTCAATATTAGTCTATAATGCCAACAGAAATATTAAGATAAACCTAATTAACAGGTGTTTATATGGGAACGACAATTTTTGGTATTCTTTTCGGTGTGTTTTTAATCGCGGCTGGTTTAGCTGACATTCATGATGAAAATCTGGCATCTCTGACATTTTGGGTGGATGCATTGCTGATTTTTGTTGGTGCAGTATTCCTATTGGGCATTGCGAAGTTTATCGGTCGAAAGAAAAAGTGAACGGATAAAGGCGGGATGTAATTATTATTTCATAACTAATCATTTGCATAAAATGGTCATAATAAGAAGGATCTTATTGATGAAAACCTTAGTTAATACATCTATATTATTTATATGTTCTACTGTAGGAATGAGTGTTGTATCCGCCAATGAAATTACCCTATGGCGCGAGCCAGTCCCTATTGTAAAAGAGGGAAGATATTACAGCCTGATTGTTGACCGCGGTGAACTACAGAAGGCTGTTAAGGATAGCAATAATGAGTATCTCTTTGCAGAAAAGGGTAATTCTACCAAGCCATTAGTGTTAATTGGCACCCCTATTGAAGTTTCAGAATTTCTGATTAAAAACCAAACTCGTGGCATTGAAAATCATATTAAAGAACTGCCTGATATTTATATGGGTATTACCGATTATGTACCGCGGCAGCGATTTACTGGCTTATTTCCACTACATGATTTATTGAGTAAATCGGTCGAGCAAATATCAATATTTCTACCTGGCTCGGTAGTAACTGATATCGCAGGTATTCCTGTAGATATAAAAGAAATGTATGACGTTATTAAAAAGCTAAAACATCAGGAAAAGGCTGATGGTAAGCTACTTTACGTAAAATTCAGTTATCTCCCGGAAGAAGGGATGAAAAAAGTGGGTCAGAAAACTATCAGCTTCGGCAAAGTCCTTAAACAGATGCAGGACAAAAAACAATAAATTCGCAGGGAAAACATGCCGTTGCCAATATATTTAGCTGGTTTATGGGTAACGGTATTTAGTCATACTTATACTCGAATACGAGTAATAGCTAATGCAATATCTTTTGAGGTTTTTAATGCGCGGATTTCACTGAATAAATCCGTGGCTTCAGTATATTCTTTACGCAGATATCCCAGCCACTGCTTGATGCGGGCAACATGATACAACCCCGTATCGCCCTGCTTCTCTAATTGCACATACTTTTGCAGCAGTTTGACCACTTCCGGCCACGGCATACGCGGTTCGTTATACTTCACTACACGGCTCAAATTCGGCACATTCAATGCGCCACGGCCTAACATCACAGCATCACAACCCGTTACTTTCATGCACTCTTGCGCACTCTGATAATCCCAAATTTCGCCATTGGCAATCACCGGTATAGTCAGGCGTTGGCGAATTTCACCTATTGCCTGCCAGTTAATGCGTTCTGCCTGGTAGCCATCTTCTTTGGTGCGGCCATGTACCGCTAATTCCGTTGCACCCGCTTGTTGCACCGCATCAGCAATTTCAAACTGGCGATCACCCGAATCCCAACCTAAACGAATCTTTACCGTTACGGGCTGATGGGCCGGTACAGCTTCACGCATCGCTTTCGCGCCTCGATAAATCAGCTCAGGATCTTTTAATAATGTGGCCCCACCGCCACTGCCGTTAACCAATTTAGAAGGGCAGCCGCAGTTTAGATCCACACCGTAAGATCCCAGTTCAACTGCTCGAGCGGCATTTTCCGCTAACCACTGCGGATATTGGCCTAACAATTGGATACGCACCTGAGTGCCAGACGAGGTTCGGCTTTGTTGATGAAGTTCAGGGCAGAGGCGGTAGAATGATTTTGTAGGCAATAACTGATCGACCACCCGTAAGAACTCGGTGATACAAAGGTCGTAATCATTGACTTCGCTAAGAAGCTCGCGCACCAGTGAGTCCAATACCCCTTCCATTGGTGCCAGTATTACCCGCATATCATTTATCCTACTTCCTTATTTCAACCACAGTATAACGGTAAAAAAGACCGGCAATGATACGAGGCAAGCCGGGGTTAAGACAAGGAATAACCCTGTAATGACATGGATTCAGATGAAAAAAAACCGCCCCGAAAGGAGTAATGCCAGTCAGTTAAGCAACTGACTGGCATTTTTGTTCCTGGCTTTTCCATATTTATACGGCCTTTCCTTCACCACCCTCGGGAAAGCTCTTTCTCTTCTTATCGGTAACTTCACCATCTGCGCCATGATCTCCATATCCCGCATCAGTTCCGGGATACGACCTGGTGAAGCTCCCTGCAGCGTCATCAGCATCCGCATCACCATTCCGCACGATTCTGAGAAGCTCAGCTGATTCGGCCAATATCCTTTCAGCGCTCTCGCCATCTTAATCATCTGATAACGCACCAGATTATAGCCCAGCAGTACTCCCCATAGCTCCTGCTCAACAAGCTCCGGCTTTTTACTCCGCAGCGTCAGCCTGCTCAGTTGCATTGTCTGTTCGCCAGACCACGCCATCCACGGCCAGCAACGTCAGACCGCACCAGTGAGGATGGGTGACGGAGCCATGCCACAGTTGCGCCGTTTGTGAGAATACCCGGCGAACAGCCTCGCTTCCCAGCCTTTGCCGTGCCTGGATAACGGCGCTGGGGGCCACGAAGGGGCGGCCGCCCGGCAGCATGATATCCAGCCGGTTAACGATTTGATGAAGAGGTTCTTTACGCTCGAGCGCCATCCCGACAATGCACCAGACCATCATTTCCAGCGGCAGGCGGCGCTTGCGCAGAGTCACCGTGCCGGATTCGGCAAGGCAACGGGAGATGAGCTGGGGGTCGAGGTAATCTCCCAGTGTGGTCAGTGGGTTACGCAGTGAGTCGTAGCGGGAAACGAGATCAAGAGCCTGTCCGATGTGCATAAAAAAATCCGGAAATGAAGAACATTTCCGGATTCTTACACAACCACTGGATCGGTCAACCGATCCTTAACTGACTGGCATTACCTCCAAAGAAGCGGTTTTATCAACGAATACGGTTTAACTTATTCACCTGGTTTGCGGCTACGGCCACGTGAAGACGGGCCTGCCGGGCGGCGTTGACCATCAGCCTGGCTACGTGGGCGGCTGGTGCGGCTATCGCCACGGCCTGCTGCTGCGCCACCATTTTGTGGGCGGCTGGCACTGCTACCACGCCCCATACCAGGACGTTGTGCTCCGCGACCTTGACGGCCATTTTGAATCGGATCAGCTTTAATGCTTGGGTCCGGCTCATAGCCATCCAGCGCAATGCGTGGGATTTCACGTTTCAGTAAGCGCTCGATATCACGCAACAGTTTATGTTCATCAACACAAACTAAAGAAATCGCTTCACCAGTACGTTCCGCGCGGCCAGTCCGGCCAATGCGGTGCACGTAATCTTCCGGTACGTTTGGCAGTTCATAGTTAACCACATGAGGTAACTGATCAATATCCAAACCGCGAGCGGCGATATCAGTCGCGACCAGTACACGGATTTTGCCATCTTTAAAATCAGCCAATGCACGAGTACGCGCGCCCTGACTCTTGTTACCGTGAATAGCGGCGGCAGTAATGCCGTCTTTATTCAATTGTTCAGCCAAATGGTTAGCGCCATGTTTGGTGCGATTGAACACCAATACTTGCTGCCAGTTACCTTCGCCAATCATCTGAGACAACAGCTCGCGCTTGCGGTTTTTGTCCACAAAATGAACGCTTTGTGCAATTTGTTCAGAAGCTGTGTTGCGACGCGCCACTTCAACAGAAGCGGGGTTATGCAACAGCTTGCTAGCCAAACCTTTAATCTCATCAGAGAAGGTGGCGGAGAACAGCAAGTTCTGACGCTTGGCTGGCAGTTTTGCCAAAACACGGCGGATATCGTGGATAAAGCCCATATCCAGCATGCGGTCGGCTTCGTCCAGCACCAAAATCTCAATCTTGGACAAATCAACAGCGTTCTGATGTTCCAGATCCAGTAAACGGCCCGGGGTGGCGACCAAAATATCAACACCACCACGCAATTTCATCATCTGTGGGTTAATGCTAACGCCACCAAATACCACCAGCGAACGCAGCTTCAGGTATTTGCTGTAACTCTGGACGTTTTCGTCAATCTGCGCAGCCAGTTCGCGAGTCGGCGTCAAAATCAACGCGCGCACCGGGCGACGGCCTTTAATGGGCTGTTGGTCCTGACTCAGCAGTTGCAACAATGGCAAGGTGAAACCAGCGGTTTTACCGGTACCGGTTTGTGCGCTGGCCATTAAATCACGGCCTTCCAGTACCACAGGGATTGCCTGACGTTGAATTGGCGTCGGCACAAGGTAGCCCTGCTCTTCAACAGCACGCAGGATGTCGGCGTTTAAACCGAGAGAATCAAATGACATATTACGAGAAGCTCCAGATCTTCCCAATCCCGGCGATATCGTCAGGTGCAGTTTCAAGGGAAGATTATCAGACGAGGCATGAATTGAGGCATTACCACGAGGATTGGCACAAACTGCAGTGCACCATTGCGGCTGATTATAACAGATGTTTAGCAGGAAAAGGGATATTTACACGTTCCTTAAGATTTTTATTAACTCAAACATCAAGAAAATTGATTTATTTCTAGCGATTAACCCACTTGCGATCACAAAAACAGGGCGAATTCCGGCCATAACTTTACATATTCTCAGTAGCAGCCTAAAGTTAATCATATGATTGATTTATTATTTAGCTATTACTATTATTAGCGCGAATTTTATCCACACCTACCCCAGTAGGGGAATTGCACTGAGACTAGCGCCTATGTCCCATTCCACACCTCAAAATCTGACACCAGCAATACCGGTCACCTCTCGTGGTGAACAAGCTCGTCAGCAACTGATACAAGCGGCGACCGAGTTGTTCGGCGAACAGGGTTTGAAAGGGGCTACCACCCGAGAGATTGCTCAGCGGGCTGGCCAGAATATTGCCGCGATTACCTACTACTTCAATTCTAAAGAAGGTTTGTATCTGGCGGTGGCGCAGCAAATTGCAGATTTTATCCAACAGGCTTTCGCGCCACTGGCATTGGAAATTGACCAGTTTCTGCGGCTACCGAGCCAGGAGCAAAGCCCGGAACAGCAGTTGCATTATATCCGCCACGGCTTATTAGAATTCAGCCATTTAATGACACAGCCAGAAACGCTGAATATCAGCAAAATCATGGCGCGAGAACAACTTTCCCCCACAGATGCATACCCATTGATTCATGCTCAGGCTATTTCGCCCTTACATCAAAAAATGAATTTATTGCTGGCGGCATTCATTGGTGCAGATGCAAGTGCTACAAAAACTATTCTTCATACTCATGCATTGATTGGTGAGGTGCTGGCTTTCCGTATGGCGCGGGAGACTATCCGTCGACAAGCCGGCTGGCTCGAAATCGGCGAGCCGGAAAGTGAGATGATTAATCAAGTACTTATCGAACATATTGACCTGTTGCTTTATGGGCTGCGGGCTAAATCGGCATAATGAACGTCTTAAGTCGGTCGTTATAAAAATTGTAGCTATACCCAAAGAAATTGGAGTTGCAGGTAGGCTGCTTGCAGCGGCCTTGCAGAGGCGAGGCCCATGGACGGGCCGAATAACGAACGTAGCTAACAACCCTGCGGCTTCAAGGGCGAAGGGTATAAAAATCGGTAACAGATAGGGAGCATTATGAATCGCAAGAAGATTATAGTGGTCGTCGTTATTGTCGCTCTGTTGGCGGCAATAGGTTACGGATGGAGTTATTATCGCCAACAACAAGACGCCACATTGACGTTATACGGCAATGTCGATATTCGTACCGTGAATTTGGGCTTTAGAGTCAGTGGCCGGCTAGCCTCTCTCGCGGTCGATGAAGGCGATAAAATTCAGCCGGGTGAAGTGTTAGGAAAGCTGGATGACGGCCCTTATGTCAACGCCCTCAAACAAGCGCAGGCAAATGTACAAAGTGCACAGGCTCAGTTAGCGTTACTCAAAGCGGGCTATCGGGAGGAAGAAATTGCCCAGGTCAGGTCTGAGGTTTCCCAGCGCGAGGCTGCATTCAGTTACGCTGACAGCTTCCTCAAACGCCAACAAGGGTTGTGGGCCAATAAAGCCACTTCAGCCAATGAATTGGAAAATGCCCGTACCGCGCGTAATCAGGCTCAAGCTAATCTGCAAGCATCGAAAGATAAGCTGGCTCAATACTTAAGCGGTAACCGCCCGCAAGAAATTGCGCAAGCCGAAGCAAATCTGGCGCAAAGTGAAGCTGAATTGGCTCAAGCCCAGCTCAACTTGCAAGATACTACCCTACTCTCTCCCTCTGGCGGAACGGTACTGACACGCGCAGTTGAGCCAGGCACCATTCTATCTGCCAGCAATACCGTCTTTACGCTCTCTCTGACTGATCCGGTTTGGGTGCGGGCCTATGTCAGCGAGCGCCATTTGGGTCAAGCGATCCCAGGGACTGAGGTCGAAGTCTTTACCGATGGCCGCCCAGATAAGCCTTATCACGGCAAAATCGGTTTTGTTTCGCCGACCGCCGAATTTACCCCTAAGAGTGTGGAAACGCCGGATTTACGCACCGACCTGGTTTATCGCTTACGTATTATCATCACCGATGCCGATGAATCGCTGCGCCAGGGTATGCCGGTCACTGTCCGCTTTGTACAACCTTAAGGTGGTATGAGCTATGAATGGCATCCAGCATCTTATTACTTTGGAAGGTGTCGAAAAATCCTTCCCCGGACTGGAGAGTCCTGCCGTTGCCAGCCTGACCACTGAAATTCGCAGCGGGGCAGTCACCGGTTTGGTCGGGCCTGATGGTGCCGGTAAGACCACACTGTTACGAATGTTGGCAGGGTTGCTCAAACCCAGTCATGGCAAGCTGACAGTTGTGGGTCTCGACCCGGTGGAAAATGATCGCCAGTTGCACTCAATCCTCGGCTATATGCCGCAAAAATTTGGTTTGTATGAAGATTTGACGGTGATGGAGAACCTGACACTGTATGCCGATTTACGCGGTGTGACCGGTGAACAGCGCCGCCAGACATTTGAGCGCCTGCTGACTTTTACCGATTTGACCCGCTTTACTGAACGGCTGGCGGGCAAACTTTCTGGCGGTATGAAGCAAAAACTGGGGCTGGCTTGTACCTTGGTCGGCCAACCGAAAGTTTTGTTGCTGGATGAGCCAGGTGTCGGTGTCGACCCCATCTCACGCCGCGAGTTATGGCGCATGGTTCATGAGTTGGCGAGTGACGGCATGCTTATCCTGTGGAGTACCTCCTATCTGGATGAAGCCGAGCAATGCCGCGAAGTTTTGCTGCTCAATGAAGGGAAGTTGCTTTATAGCGGTGCGCCGCAGGAACTTACACAGCGTATGCGTGGCCGAACTATTTTGGTCGCCGCCCAAACTGGAACTAACCGCAAATTATTACAGCACGCCTTGACGTTACCGCAGGTCAGTGATGGGGTTATTCAGGGAAAATATGTGCGATTGATCCTCAAACCAGAAGTGGATCACGGCCAGGTATTATCTCTGTTAAATCAACCTAATGGCGAAATCATGGAGGCCGAACCGCGCTTTGAGGATGCCTTTATTGACTTGCTGGGCGGTGGCCCGGCCAGTGAGTCTGCTTTGGCAAAAATCATGCCCAAAGTCGAAGGCAGCCATGACGAAACAGTGATTGAAGCCCAAGAGTTAACCAAGAAATTTGGTGATTTCGCCGCCACCGACCATGTGAATTTTCAGGTAAAACGCGGCGAGATATTTGGCTTACTCGGGCCGAATGGCGCGGGTAAATCGACCACATTTAAGATGATGTGTGGTTTGCTGATTCCCAGCAGTGGCAAGGCCTTGGTGCTGGGTATGGATCTGAAAACCAGCTCAGGTAAAGCACGCCAACATTTGGGTTATATGGCGCAGAAATTTTCACTGTATGGCAACCTAACTGTGGAGCAAAACCTGAAGTTTTTCTCAGGTGTTTATGGCCTACAGGGTAAAATCCAGCGCGATAAAATTGCTGATATGACGTCAGCGTTTAATTTCACGCCGATTCTCAAACAAACACCCGATTCACTGCCGCTTGGGTTCAAACAGCGCCTGGCGCTGGCATGCGCCCTGATGCATGAACCCGACATCCTGTTTCTGGACGAACCAACTTCAGGTGTTGACCCCCTCACTCGCCGTGAATTTTGGCTGCATATCAATGGGATGGTAGACAAAGGTGTGACGGTCATGGTCACCACTCATTTTATGGATGAAGCGGAGTATTGTGATCGCATCGGCCTGGTTTATCGCGGCAAAATCATCGCCGCAGGTACACCGGATGAGTTAAAGCAGCAAGTTGCTACTGATGAAAATCCGAATCCATCAATGGAAGAGGCATTCATCGGGTTGGTCTTGCGCTATGACCAGCAGAACGATAAGGAACAACAACCATGACCGAGCCACATGATTTCCATGTAAATAAATCGCCGGTAAATGAGAGTGAAACTTATCAAGACACCGGATTCTCCTGGCGTCGCTTACGGGCGCTGTGCAATAAAGAAACCCGGCAAATTCTACGTGACCCAAGCAGCGGGCTGATTGCTTTTGTCATCCCCCTATTGTTGCTGTTTATATTTGGCTACGGCATCAATCTGGATTCGAGCAAGCTGCATATTGGCATTTTGATGGAGCAACAGAGCCAACCCGCACAAGATTTGGCTAACGCCTTCGCCAGTTCGCCTTATATCTCGCCACAAATCAGTGATAACCGTCAGGCACTGATTCAGGCGATGCAGGCCGGTAAAATTCGTGGGCTTATTGTGATTCCAAATGACTTTGCCGAGCAACTTGCACGACCTGAGAGTAAAGCCCCAATTCAGGTGATTACTGATGGGAGTGAGCCAAATACTGCCAACTTTGTGCAAGGCTATGCTCAAGGTGTATGGCAAATATGGCAACAGCAGCAGGCGCAAAATCTGGGGCAAAAGAATGATCCGTTAATAGAGATTCAGGTGCGTTATTGGTTTAACCCTGCTGCCATCAGCCGACATTTTATTATTCCAGGTGCCATCACTATTATCATGACAGTGATTGGCGCGATCCTGACGTCGCTGGTAATCGCCCGCGAATGGGAACGCGGCACAATGGAGGCGTTACTGTCGACTCAAGTCACGCGCAGTGAATTGTTGTTGTCGAAACTTATCCCCTATTACGTGCTCGGCATGGTCGCTATGACGCTATGTATGGTGGTCGCGGTGTTTATCCTCGGTGTACCTTATCGTGGCTCATTGTGGATATTGTTTGTCATGACCAGCTTGTTCTTAGCCAGCACACTGGGCATGGGGTTATTGATTTCGACTATCACCCGCAACCAGTTCAATGCTGCTATGGTGGCATTGAACGCCGCATTCCTGCCCGCAGTTATGCTGTCTGGATTTATTTTCCAAATCGACAGTATGCCAGCCGTTGTCCGCGCCGTGACCTATATCATTCCTGCCCGCTATTTTGTCAGTAGCCTGCAAACTCTATTTTTGGCGGGGAATATCGGTACCGTTTTGGTGATTAACCTATTGTTCCTGATCGCATCAGCCGTGGTCTTTATTGGCCTGACGGCATGGAAAACTCATCGTCGATTAGATTAAGTCGTCGACTCGATTAGCAGAAGGGAGTTGGCAATGTTTCATCGCCTCTACACATTGATTATTAAAGAGTTACAGTCGCTACTGCGTGAACCGCAAACCCGTGCGATATTAATCATGCCAGTGATATTGCAAGTGATCTTATTCCCATTCGCCGCCACATTAGAAGTAACCAATGCCACTATCGCCATTTACAGTGAGGATAGCGGTAAGGCCTCGGTCGAACTCACCCAGCGCTTTGCTAAAGCCGAAGCCTTTTCTCACGTCTTGCTGCTGCACAGTCCACAAGAGATTCAGCCCGTCATTGATAATCAGAAAGCGCTGCTGTTGATTCGTTTTCCTGAGCAGTTCAGTGCGGATTTGGCAAATGGCAAAATGACTCAGCTACAACTCGTACTGGATGGGCGCAATTCCAACAGTGCTCAGATAGCGGCAAATTACATTCAGCAAATCGTGCAAGAGTACCAATTAGAATTGACTAAGGGGCAAGTTAAGCCCAATAACAGCGAGTTGGTGATTAGAAACTGGTATAACCCGAATTTGGATTACAAATGGTTTGTAGTGCCTTCATTGATTGCGATGATTACAACTATCGGCGTACTGATTGTGACGTCGCTATCCGTAGCACGGGAGCGAGAGCAAGGGACACTGGAGCAACTTTTGGTTTCGCCGCTGACAACCTGGCAGATTTTTATCGGTAAAGCGGTTCCAGCGCTGATAGTAGCCACATTCCAGGCTACTATCGTGTTGTTTATCGGGATATTTTTCTACCAGATTCCTTTTGCTGGGTCACTGGCACTGTTCTACGGCACTATGTTGCTCTACGGCCTGTCGCTAGTCGGTTTTGGCTTATTGATTTCATCGCTATGTTCCACTCAGCAACAAGCATTTATCGGCGTATTTGTCTTTATGATGCCGGCAATACTACTTTCTGGTTATGTATCCCCAGTGGAGAACATGCCCATTTGGCTGCAAAACATCACGTGGATCAATCCTATCCGCCACTTTACTGATATCACCAAACAGATTTATCTCAAAGATGCCAGTTTCGATATTATCTGGCACAGCTTGTGGCCGCTATTGGTGATAACCGCCACCACCGGTAGTGTGGCATATGGAATGTTTAGACGGAAAATTGCGTAACGGATTTAATCGTTAGTACTCTATATCCACTCACCAAAAAGCAAAAAGGACACCAATCTGGTGTCCTTGAGGTTAATGACAAAGTGCCCGTAACGGTGAAAACAGGCAGATCGTAAAGACGCCGTAAACCCCTCCCTGGGGGCTCGAGCCACGCCGTCCCTAGCGCGGACGCTTTACTCTTCTACCTGCCTTCACCTTGCAAGATCGAGTCCTTAGGGTTTGTCAGCAGTCTGAGGACACCCATCTGGTATCCTTTCAAATTTTGAGCAGTATACGCCGGGCAAATCTGCCGCGTAGCAGCCCTTAATCAACCCGCTTAGCGGCGGTTGCCGAAAATCCGCAGTAACATCAGGAACAAGTTGATGAAATCAAGATACAGAGTCAATGCACCGACGATAGAATATTTACGGAAATTATCTCTATCATTAGAATCCAACTGTGCACCCATATTTTTCAGTTTCTGAGTATCGTAAGCAGTCAGGCCAACAAATACCAACACGCCGATATAAGTGACAGCCCACATCAATGCTGGGCTTTTCAGCCAGATATTAACGATAGAAGCTAACACGATACCGATCAAGCCCATAAACAGCATGCTACCCATACCACTCAAATCACGTTTGGTGGTATAGCCATACACACTCATCGCACCAAACATCCCGGCACAAATAATAAATGTGCTGGCAATAGAAGCGCCAGTGTACATGATAAGAATACTAGATAGTGTCAGGCCCGTCAGCGCCGAATACAACATAAACAGGCTGGTTGCCATTGAACCGCTTAAGCGATTAACCATGCCAGAAATAACAAATACCAGACCTAACTGAACAATAATCAGCCCGAAAAAGGTGATCTGGCTGGAGAAGATAAAATTCATTACCGCAGGCGTGTTCGCTGCATACCAAGCGACTACTGCTGTTAATAACAGACCACAGGTCATCCAGCCGTATACCTGCGCCATATATGCCTGAATGCCAGAGTTGGCACGTTCGACAATTGAACCATTAGAGCGTGGATAGCGATCCATGGTAGTTACCTTATGCATATAAATAATGATACAGGCTATCAACTGACAGCCCACCGACTCTTTAAGGGTACCACAGAAACAGGGCAAACAAGGGGGTAAAAATAGATGTTTAGGGCCAATCTTTACACGGGTTTACGTACAGTTTACCAACGCCTGGCAGCGGCATGATCACTGTCTCGTGATTCGACCCAACGTTCGCCGTCAGTGGTCGCTTCGCGTTTCCAGAATGGTGCCCGTGTTTTCAGATAATCCATAATAAACTCAGCCGACTCAAACGCCATACTGCGATGAGCACTGGTCACACCGACAAAAACAATTTCATCGCCGGGAAACAGCGGCCCCACCCGATGAATAACTGATACGCGCTGCAAGGGCCAGCGGCTGCGCGCTTGAGTAATAATTTCTTCCAGCGCTTTTTCTGTCATCCCTGGATAATGCTCAAGCGTCAACGCACTGACATTAGTCCCCAAATTATGATTTCGGACTTTGCCGGTGAAGGTTACCACCGCGCCATCTTCATCGCACTGTGACAACCAGATGTACTCCTCGCCGACATTAAATGACTCCGGCCCGACACGAATACGCGTGTTGTCCATCATCAACCTCCCGTCACTGGTGGGAAGAAAGCCACTTCATCCCCCGCAACCAAAGGATGCTGCATGTTGACCAGCGATTGATTCACCGCCGTGAGCAATTTACCTTCTTCAAGTGCTAACTGCCAGCGCTCGCCCCGCTGACATAGGGATTGGCGCAAAGCTTCAACCGTTGGAAATTCCGCTGCCAGTTGCAAGCGATCAGTTCCCACCAGCTCACGAACCTGAGCAAAAAACAGAATCTGAATCATGGGTTCACCTTAAAATCACCGGATTTTCCGCCACTTTTTGCCAACAGACGAATCGGGCCAATTATCATGTCTTTTTGTACGGCTTTACACATGTCGTAAATAGTCAGGGCTGCAACAGACGCCGCGGTGAGGGCTTCCATTTCCACCCCGGTTTTACCGGTCAAGCGGCAGCAGGATTCGATGCGAACTCTATTGTGTTCCGGTTGCGCTTCCAGTTGGACTTCCACTTTGGTAAGCAGCAGCGGGTGACACAGAGGAATTAATTCCCAGGTTTTTTTGGCCGCTTGAATGCCAGCAATTCGTGCTGTGGCAAACACATCACCTTTATGATGGCTACCCTCAATAATCATCGCTAATGTCGTAGCATGCATTTCAACAAAAGCTTCCGCTCGCGCTTCACGTACAGTGTCAGCTTTGGCGGAAACATCCACCATATGGGCTTCCCCAGCGGCATTGATGTGAGTCAGTTGGGTCATAGATAACCTTAGTTCTTGATATTGCAGCCGATCAGCCACCAATAAACGATAAATTCTGTGTGATACCGCTGTTGCCTTGATGCAAGAAATGAGTTTGCTTTTTGGTTTGCAATGCGCTTTGAATCCGCGCCATTAACTCATCTTGCTGGTCATCACTGGCTAACAAATCACGCAGCGTGATGCCCTGCTCGCCAAATAAGCATAAGTGCAGGTTTCCCAGCGCTGAAACACGTAGGCGGTTACAACTGGCACAGAAGTCTTTCTCATACGGCATGATAAGCCCGACTTCGCCCAGATAGTCCGGGTGATGAAATACCTGAGCTGGGCCATCGCTGCGCGCACGCTCTTGCTGTTGCCAACCTTGCTGGAGTAATTGCTGGCGGATGACGCTACCGGAAACATGGTGTTTGCGGAACAAATTGCCGCCCTCACCGGTCTCCATCAGTTCGATAAATCGCAGTTGAATCGGGCGAGATTTTATCCAGTTAAGGAAAGCACCGAGATTCTTGTCATTAACATCCCGCATCAGCACGGCATTGATTTTGACTTTCTCAAAACCCGCATCAAAAGCGGCATCAATGCCTTGCATCACTTGATGAAATTTATCTTGCCCGGTGATGGCATGAAACTGCCGTGGGTCGAGGCTATCAACACTAACATTAATTGCAGTCAACCCCGCCTCACGCCACTGGGTGGCATCACGGGCTAAACGGTAACCATTGGTAGTCACCGCCAAGGTGCGGATCGCGGGATTTTGACGAATAGTTGCGATGATATCGGTAAAATCGCGACGCATAGAGGGCTCGCCCCCCGTCAAACGGATTTTTTCTGTTCCCAAAAGGGCAAATGCCCGGCTGACGCGGCTTATTTCGTCAAGGCTGAGAAAACTTTTTACTCCGTCCGGGCGGTAGCCATCGGGCAGGCAATATGTGCAGCGAAAATTACACACATCGGTAATCGATAGGCGCAAGTAATAGAACTTGCGCGCAAATGCGTCTGTAAGTTGTACCATAACACCTTTCCAAATACGGGAGATGCAGGCATTTCTACCTCGCACCCTGGTGGCTTGAAGCCACGGCCAGAGCATCATATTGTCCATAAACGCAACAACGTAGACACTAAGGCTAGGAGTTTGTGCTCAGTCACTGTGCTCACAGCTAACTGAACCATGGTTAAAAAAGTCATTTTGGGTATAGCCGCTAATCGCTAAACCCCTCACTTTTCCTACAGATTCTAACGCTAAAACTACAAGATAGCCAATTGCTGTTTTTCGCTATATATATTTATATACAACGACTTATATAACAAAATTTATATTATTGAGCTTATTTTATTGTGGGGATAATACTTTGTTTAAAATCACGAAAATCTTGGCTTATATCGCGTTTTGGCGGCAAATCCGTTAACTTATGCAGCAATTTCACCATTAGCTATGCTTATTACAATATTTAGACAGGAAAAATATGCGAAATCGCACATTAGCGGACCTCGATCGGGTGGTTGCTTTAGGTGGAGGCCATGGGCTGGGGCGAGTGATGTCAGCCCTTTCCCCTTTAGGTTCACGCCTGACTGGTATTGTTACTACTACCGATAATGGTGGTTCGACTGGTCGCATACGTCGTTCAGAGGGGGGGATTGCCTGGGGTGACACACGTAACTGTCTGAATCAATTGATAACAGAACCTAGTGTAGCTTCTGCAATGTTCGAATACCGATTTACCGGTAATGGCGAACTGGCAGGCCATAATCTGGGTAATTTAATGCTTAAGGCACTGGACCATCTCAGCATTCGTCCCATTGAAGCTATTAACCTGGTGCGTAGTTTGCTGAAAGTCGATGCCTGGTTGATTCCTATGTCAGAACACCCCGTCGATTTGCTGGCTATCGATCATGAGGGGCACCCGGTTTACGGCGAAGTGAATATTGACCAACTTGCGCATATGCCGAAAGATTTGCTGCTGTCCCCCCATGTCCACGCAACCAAAGAAGCGGTTGAAGCTATTGGCCAGGCGGATGTCATTTTAATCGGGCCGGGTAGTTTCTTAACCAGCCTGATGCCGCTGTTACTACTCGATGACCTCACTCAAGCCCTGCGGCGCAGCTCTGCCAGCATGATTTATATTGGCAATCTGGGGCGTGAACTCAGTGTGGCGGCCGCTGAGCTGTCATTACACGAAAAGCTGGAAATAATGGAAAGTAAAATTGGTCGAAAAATTATCGATGCAGCAATTGTAAGCCCGCACATTGATATCAGCGGCGTTACGGACAGAATCATTGTCCAACAGCCCTTGGAAGCCAAAGATATTCCCTATCGTCATGACCGAGAGTTACTGCGCCAGGCACTGGAAGCCACCTTGCAACAATTAGGTGGCGCAGGCTCGGTGTAAGTGGGCGAACCAGGTTACTTACGCGATTTTTCTTCCAAAGCAGCGGTCGCATTCATGTGGATATAAAGCTCTTCCACTTTAGTTCGTGCCCACGGTGTACGTCGCAAAAACTTCAGGCTAGATTTGATACTTGGTGAGCTGGTGAAACAGTTGATCCGGATGCGATATGCCAACTCTTCCCAACCATAATGCTCAACCAATTTGGTCAACAGTTGTTCAAGGGTAATTCCGTGTAACGGATCTTTTGATACATGGTCACTCATCATTTGCCCTTTTATTACCCTAAATTTAGCGGCACACCTTACGAGGAATCGAGCTATGCCGCAAGATATTAAGATATAGCGATGAACTGCTGGCGTAACTGATGCACCTGATCGCGTAATTCTGCCGCCTGCTCAAACTCAAGATTTTGCGCGTGGGTGTACATCTTCGCTTCCAATTCACGGATTTTCTGATCAAGCGCTTTTGGTGCCAGAGATTGGTAGTTGTTGGTATCAGCCACTTTGCCACCCCGGCTTTTCCCTTTGCCACGGGTAGAAGGTTGACCCAATTGCAGAATATCGCCGATCTTCTTGTTTAGCCCCTGTGGGATAATGCCGCGCTCTTCATTGTAAGCTTGCTGTTTGGCTCGACGCCGCTCAGTTTCACCAATGGCTTTTTCCATTGAAGCCGTAATTCTGTCACCATAAAGAATGGCTTTACCATTAAGGTTACGTGCTGCGCGACCAATGGTCTGGATCAATGAGCGCTCAGAACGCAGGAAACCTTCTTTATCAGCATCAAGGATGGCAACGAGAGAAACCTCCGGCATATCCAGCCCTTCTCGCAGTAAGTTGATCCCCACCAGCACATCAAACTCACCCAAACGCAAATCACGGATAATCTCAACCCGCTCCACGGTATCAATATCCGAATGCAGGTAACGCACCCGCGCGCCATGCTCTTCCAGATACTCGGTTAAATCCTCTGCCATGCGTTTGGTCAGCGTAGTGACCAGCACCCGCTCATTAATTGCAGCGCGAATGCGGATCTCTGATAGCAAGTCATCCACCTGCGTTGCTACAGGCCGTACCTCAATCAATGGATCCAGTAAGCCGGTTGGGCGCACCACTTGGTCGATAACATCGCCACCGGATTTTTCCAGCTCATATTTACCGGGAGTGGCGGAAACATAGATAGTTTGTGGTGCCAACGCTTCAAACTCTTCAAAACGCATTGGGCGGTTATCCAGCGCCGAGGGTAGCCGGAAGCCATATTCCACCAATGTTTCTTTACGTGAGCGGTCACCTTTGTACATGCCACCGATTTGCGGGATGGTGACGTGGGATTCATCTACAATCAGCAAACCATCTGATGGTAGATAATCAAATAGTGTTGGCGGCGGCTCTCCCGGCCCACGGCCCGAAAGATAGCGGGAATAGTTTTCAATACCAGAGCAATAACCCAGTTCATTCATCATTTCGAGGTCAAACTGGGTTCGCTGGGTAATACGCTGTTCTTCAATCAATTTGTTGTTGGCTAGCAGCACCTTACGCCGCTCTGCCAGCTCAACCTTGATGTCTTCCATCGCCTGTAAAATACGCTCCCTCGGGGTAACGTAGTGCGTTTTAGGGTAAACAGTAAAACGTGGAACCTCATGTTGTAGCTGACCGGTCAGCGGATCAAATATCGATAGCCGCTCCACTTCCTCATCAAACAACTCTACCCGCAGTGCCCATTCATCAGACTCCGCTGGGAAGATGTCGATAACCTCGCCACGTACCCGGAAAGTGCCGCGCTGAAACACCTGGTCGTTGCGACTGTATTGCAATTCTGACAAACGCCGTAAAATGGAGCGTTGGTCGATTATCATACCCTTGGTCAAATGCAGCATCATTTTCAGATATAAATCAGGGTCACCCAGACCATAAATGGCAGAAACCGAGGCAACCACCACCACGTCGCGCCGCTCCAGCAGTGCCTTGGTGGCTGATAGCCGCATTTGTTCGATATGCTCGTTTACCGAGGCGTCTTTCTCGATAAAGGTGTCTGAACTCGGTACATAAGCTTCAGGTTGATAATAGTCATAATAGGAGACGAAATATTCTACCGCATTCTCGGGAAAGAACTCTTTCATCTCACCATAAAGCTGTGCCGCCAGGGTTTTGTTGGGGGCTAACACCATGGTGGGCCGATTCAGGTCAGCAATAACATTGGCCACCGTAAAGGTTTTGCCCGAGCCGGTTACCCCCAACAGCGTCTGATGAGCCAGACCATTTTCCAGCCCCTCCTCCAGTTTCCGGATGGCCTCAGGCTGATCACCTGCTGGCTTAAACTCAGAATGTAGTTTGAATGATTTACTCATGAATTTGCTACCCACCGGAGAAATACAAACTGTCAGGAGGCTAATTATGAAAGCCCCATAGATTTTTGCCACTGCTATGATACTGGATATAAAACCAGCTTCAAGCACCAAAATGCTGAAATTTCTCTCAATGCAATATTGCACGCATTATTACAGTGATATGTGGATAGCATTTGCCCCCTAAAAGTATTTTTATCCCCAGCTATGAACATCGACACATTATTGATAGTTAATTGATTAAAGATTACCCATGTGTGCCAGCTATATTTTCTGAATGCTTGATTTTAATTAACTCATTGAAAATTAAAATTTTTATCAAAAAGTCGAGAATCCGGACAACAGGAGCGGAAGCCGCGTCCGCTCTCGTCTGCCATCAGTTTTCTATGGCTAATGCACAAGGTTATCCACAGGAATGGTGGATAACTCATTCAACCCCATAAGGGCCGCGTGTTGGCGAAAAGCGAAGCTTCGCGAAGTTATAGTGACAAACTGACTTTTTTAGTGTTTTTTTTACATTTTTATTTCACCGCATATTTCAATTAGTGCTAACAAATCTATTTGCTAATTCTATAATTTTAGTTCTTTCTGTGAGGCTACTCAGCAGTGCAAGAAGTCCTGTATTTTTATTGCACCATTATTTTCTGTATAGCACTGCTTGAGTGCAATAAAAACCCACTCACCACTGGCCCTCCAGCTGTTTTAGCCGTTTTAGTTTCCCCTTGCGCGCCAAAACCATTTACAGCCCGTTAACATACGTATTTTATCTCAACTCATCGCAACTTGGCCCAAGAGTTGCTTACTTGTTTGAGGAACAAAAGACACTCGCAACCACCCGCTAGAAATGTGGTGTTTTATGCAGTGCTGCCGCTACCAAGTATGCAGATTTGCTGGTTAATCCTTCACTAGCCGTTACAGAACACCGGGATACCTGTGAGCAACTGAGATCGACTGAGGAGAAGCACTGATGCTGAGTTTAACCGCTGTAAATCAATACTATGGTCAGAACCATATTCTTTGGGATATCAATCTGGAGATTCCCCGCGGCCAATGCACCTGCCTGATTGGGCGTAATGGCGTAGGGAAAACCACATTAATTAATTGCATCATGGGCCATCTGCCCGTTATGAGTGGCACCATGACCTGGCAGCCGAACCATGAACCGCCGCAGAATTTGTTACAGCAACCTGTTGAAGGGCGCACTGCGCTAGGTATCGGCTATGTTCCGCAAGGGCAACAGATATTCTCCCAAATGAGTGTTGAGGAGAATATGTTGATAGCCGTGCTCGCTGGACATAAATCACGCCATATCCCGGGCTGGGTTTTTGAGTTGTTCCCTCTGTTGTATGACAAACGTCATCAACGGGGTGGAGAACTTACCCGTTACCAGCAACAACAGTTGGCGATTGCCCGCGCGCTGGTCGCCGAACCTGAATTGCTTATTCTTGATGAGCCAGGTAACGGTACGTTGCCGCCACTGAGTGAGGACATCGGCAATATCCTGCACCAACTTAGCCGTAGCCTTGGCATGACGGTATTGCTGGTCGAACATCGATTACCGTTTATTCAACATGTTGCAGATAGATTTTGCTTGATGGCAGGAGGGAGAAATGTGGCGCAAGGGACGTTAGATCAGTTGGATGAAAATATGATCATTGAGCATTTGGCCAGTTGAGATGGCTCAATACTGCTATGCGCCCCCCTATTTATACCAGACGAAATAGTGGGCTAATACTTGTTATTAGCCCTTTTAACCACCAAATGGCTAAAAATCCGTATTTACCTTTAATCTGGGCGGCGGTGCACTGCTAATAAACTCAGATCCAGATAGCGACCAAGATCGCGTCGCTCTGTCACAGGAGAAGTAGCCAAATCCGCAAGATGGGGAACAATCCCTAGTAACGGTGCGTTTATCATCCGTTTCAGTGTTGCCATGTATTCAGTTTGCCGCCGTCCTGCCGGTATCACCTCATTCGCCACCCAACCGGCCAAAGGTAGCCCCGCTTGCTCAATCGCCAAAACCGTCAACAGTGCATGATTGATGCAGCCAAGTTTTACCCCAACAACCATTATCACTGGCAATTGTTCCTGCTGCACCCAATCGGCAAACGTCGCCTGTGACGAAAGGGGCGTAAACCAACCCCCTGCCCCTTCGACCAATATCCAGTCAGCTGATTGCTCAAGTTGGCGTAAGCCTTGTGATAAGACCGGCAAATGAATCTCCTGCCCTTCACTGACACTGGCAATATGCGGCGAGGTCGCCTCTAGCAGTGTCAATGGATTCACCTGTGCATAAGACAATGTTTGAGTGCTATTCGCCTGTAATGCCAGAGCGTCACTGTTACGCAAGCCATCGGCTGTCATCTGACTGCCAGATGCTACCGGTTTATAACCCGCGGTGCGGAAGCCTTGGAGGGCTGCGGCTTGCAACAATGCACAACTGGCAACAGTCTTACCGACATCAGTATCTGTGCCGGTGATAAACCAACGTCTAATCACGATAAATAACCCCATAAACCAAATGGTAACTCAGCGGGTAGTAACCAGATTGCATGCTATAAGCCTGCTGCAAGGCCATGAGGCGCTTGCGGCCATTCAACCCAGCCTTACGCCCTTGATGTAAGTGCGTGGCACCAATGCCCTGTAGCGAGCGCATAAGGGCGATGACATTCGGAAACTGTTGCTGATATATCTGCGGTGTCAGGGTATGGCGATATCTCTGACAAGCCGCGCTGATATGCTGAAATGAGAGGAAATCATTCACATGCCGCTTACCATCAACTTGTTGCCATGCCTGCCCCAACTCATCCAGAGAGCCGTCGGCCAGAGTGGAAAACAGGATGATCCCCCCTGGGCGAGTGACTCGATACAGTTCAGCCAGCGCCACAGACAAATCAGTGCACCACTGCACCGCTAAATTGCTAAAACAGATATCAACTGTTTGATCTGACAGCGGAATATTCTCAATATCGCCAAGAAGGTAGTCATCGGCAGCTTTATGTTGGCGGGCGTGATCCAACATCCCCGCGGCCAGATCCAATGCAATAACTTGCTTAGCGCGCTCGCGCCACAGGCGGCTGAAATGCCCAGTACCACAACCAGCATCCAATACTGATATCCCTGGATGTTGCCCCCCAAGGGCCAACAAAACCTCACCGGTTTCCCGTTGCAAATCGGCGGCGATATCGTAACTGCCTGCCGCTCGACTAAAAGCCGCAGCAATTGCTGGTTTATTCACTGTTGGTTGATTTGCTGTGGGTTTACTGACTCTTGCTGGCGGTGAATTTTCAGTGACAAACGCCATGTAGCACCTCCAGCAGACGGTCAATATCTTCACTCTCATGGGCGGCACTCAGGGTAATACGCAATCTTGCACCACCGGGAGGAACTGTCGGTGGCCGAATAGCCGTCACCCACAAGCCCGCAGCGCGTAGCTGCTCTGCCAATGCCACTGTCTGTTGATTGTCGCCGACCAATAGTGGCTGAATGGCGGTTTCAGATGCCCCTAATTGCAGCGGTAAAGCTGCCGCACCGCAGCGAAATTGTGTAATGCGTTGCTGGAGGCGTTGGCGCAAATCATCACCTTGCTGAATGCGTAGTAGCGCGGCTTGCAGAGCACAGGCCTGCGCCGGTGGCATTGCCGTGCTGTAAATCAGGTGACGAGCATATTGCAGCAAGTATTCGGCTACCGGCTCCTGACATAACACCGCCGCACCACTCAAGCCAAACGCCTTACCAAAAGTCACCACCAGCAGTTCAGGTTTCACACCTTGCAACTCACAACTTCCCCGCCCCGTAGCCCCTCGCACGCCGATACCATGAGCGTCGTCCACCAATAACCAGCCCCCCGCAGCCGCCGTATGTTGCTGTATAGCTGCCAACGGTGCGCTGTCGCCATCCATGCTAAAAACGCCTTCTGTCACCACCAAAGTTTGGCCTGAACACGGCTTATTAAGCAGTTTTTGCAGTGAATCAGGTTGATTGTGAGCAAAGCGCCGAAGTTGCGCCGGAGAGTGCGTAGCGGCTTCCAGCAAAGAGGCATGGCTGAGTTTATCGGCCAAAATTCGGTCATCAGCAGCGGTTAACGCCGTCAATACAGCCTGATTGGCGGCAAAACCGGAGATAAACAACAAGGCACGCGGATAACCCAACCAGTCAGCTAATTGTTGTTCCAATTGGGCATGAGGCAAGCTATAGCCCGTAACATGACCAGAACCGCCACTCCCCACGCCATAGCGCTGCGCCCCTTGCTGCCAGGCCGCAATGACCGCAGCATCCTGACTTAATCCCAAATAGTCATTGCTGGAAAAGTTGAGATATTGCTGCGCTCCAGTCTGTAACCAGCGCCCATTCGCCCCATCATTGACTTGACGGCAACGATAAGCGGCTGCTTCGTGTCGCTGTTGCAGGCCGAGATCTATTTTGTTCTGCCAGCTCATCAGTGGGCCGCGTTATAAAATTGAACCGAGTCTTCGGGCAAGGAATCACCATGCAATAATTGCTCGGTCAAAACCTGTTGCTGTGCGCGATCACCGTGCTGTGTTGCGGTTTGCTGCGGGTTCAGCCCCAATTTGCGAAATAGCTGTAAATCTTTATCTTCTTCTGGATTCGGCGTGGTGAGTAATTTGCAACCATAGAAAATGGAATTAGCCCCAGCCATAAAGCACATAGCCTGCGTTTGTTCATTCATCTGCTCACGGCCAGCAGAGAGTCGCACATAGGAGGTTGGCATCATAATGCGGGCAACCGCGATGGTGCGAATAAACTCAAAAGCATCCACATCGTCGTTATTTTCCAGCGGTGTGCCTTTCACTTTGACCAGCATGTTGATCGGCACGCTTTCCGGTGGTTTCGGCAAATTCGCCAGTTCCACTAGCAGCCCGGCACGGTCACGAACGGTTTCGCCCAGCCCAACAATGCCGCCGGAACAGACTTTGATCCCCGCATCGCGCACTTCGCTTAAGGTATCAAGCCGCTCCTGATAACTGCGGGTGGTGATGATGCTGCCGTAGAATTCCGGCGAGGTATCCAGATTGTGATTGTAATAATCCAATCCGGCGTCTGCCAAACGGTGGGCTTGCTGTTTGTCCAAAGTCCCCAAGGTCATGCAGGTTTCCATGCCCATCGCCTTGACGCCTTCGACCATTTTTTCCAGATAAGGCATATCGCGCTCATGCGGATTTTTCCAGGCCGCTCCCATACAAAAACGGGTTGAACCCGCAGCCTTGGCTTTTTTCGCGGATTCCAGCACTTGCTCGACCTGCATTAAGCGCTCACTTTCCAGCCCGGTTTTGTAACGCGAGCTTTGTGGACAATATTTGCAATCTTCCGGACAAGCGCCGGTTTTAATCGACAACAAAGTACTGACTTGAACCTGGCGTGGATCAAAATGCTGACGATGAATCTGCTGAGCTTCAAATAATAAATCCAGCAACGGTTTTTCAAACAGGGCCTGGGCTTGCCCGACTGTCCAGCGAAGATAATTTGCCATTACGGCTTCTCCAAAGAAGAGAAAAAAGTGTCGTCAGTGTAAATAAACTCGATATACTGTCAACCATTCTTGCATCATTTTGGTTTACGACAAATTCTCATGACACCTTCTGACCTGGCTTTTGATCAACGCCACATCTGGCATCCCTACACTTCAATGACCGACCCATTGCCCTGTTATCCGGTAGTTGCCGCCGAAGGTGTTGAGCTACAACTGGCCGATGGCCGACGGCTAATTGATGGTATGTCTTCATGGTGGGCGGCGATTCACGGATACAACCACCCCGCGCTTAATCAGGCGGCACATCAGCAGTTGGATAAGATGTCGCATGTGATGTTTGGCGGTATCACCCATCCGCCAGCGGTGAAGCTTTGCCAACAGCTGGTTTCCATGACCCCGCCGGCACTGGAATGCGTGTTTCTGGCTGATTCTGGCTCGGTGGCGGTCGAGGTTGCGCTGAAAATAGCATTACAATACTGGCAGGCAAAAGGGGAACGGCGGCAGCGGATTTTGACCCTGCGCCACGGCTATCATGGTGATACCTTCGGCGCGATGTCAGTGTGTGATCCGCAGAACTCCATGCACAGTTTGTATCAAGGTTATTTAGCTGAAAATCTGTTCGCCGCCGCGCCACAAAGCCGCTTTGATGAGGCATGGAACTCGGAAGACATCACCGATTTTGCTGCAATGATAGCAAAGCACGCCGGTGAGATTGCGGCGGTGATTTTGGAGCCAATAGTGCAAGGTGCGGGTGGGATGCGTATCTATCACCCCGCTTATCTGCGTGAGGTAAGGGCCTTGTGCGATCAATATAATATTTTGTTGATTGCTGATGAAATCGCCACAGGATTTGGCCGCACCGGCAAACTTTTTGCCTGTGAACACGCGCAAATCGTGCCGGATATTCTCTGTTTAGGTAAGGCCCTAACAGGCGGCTATTTGACCTTATCCGCCACACTGACCACCCGAAAAGTGGCAGAAACCATCAGTAACGGTGATGCTGGGTGCTTTATGCATGGGCCGACATTTATGGCAAACCCGCTGGCTTGCGCGGTGGCCTCCGCCAGCCTGAGTCTATTGGCAGAGAATCGCTGGCAACAGCAAGTGGCTTCCATCGAAATTCAATTGAAACAAGCGCTTTTACCATTGGCAGAGCATAAAACAGTAGCTGATGTGCGGGTATTAGGGGCTATCGGGGTGGTGGAAATGAAGGAACCGGTTAACGTCGCTCGCCTGCAACGCGGTTTTGTTGAACAAGGGGTGTGGATCAGACCCTTTGGCAAGCTAATTTACCTGATGCCACCTTATGTTATCTCGTCAGAAGCATTAACCCGACTGACCGACGCGGTGGCAGGTGCAGTGGGAAGACGCTACTAAAGAAATTGCCGAAAAACAGTTTGGAGACTGACGGGGTGACTGTACCGACGGGCACTGCGGCGACTCACATCGCTATAGCTTATTCGGCACACTTCCCCCGCCTGATAACATTATTTTTTAGGCTCTTGGTGCCAATATGCTGACCCACATTGGGCCTTTCCCAACCGGATAGCGCTTGAGGGTGGTCAACTCGCCGCTATTCTGATCGATACGATACACTTCGATATGATCAGATTTCTGGCCGGAAGAGATCAGGAACTGGCCATTGTGGTCGATATTAAAACCGCGCGGCTGGGCTTCAGTCTGATGATGACCCACCAACGCAATCTCACGACCGTCTTCAGAAACACTAAAAATACCCAACAGACTGGCAGTACGATCACTAATGTACAAATGGCAGCCATTTGGCGTGATGTGGATATCAGCTGCCCAACGGGTGTCAGTAAAGTCGGCAGGCATGGCATCCAATGTTTGAATGATCTTATATTCCTGGCCGTTATTGCTGATTTGGTATACATCAACCGAGCTATTCAGCTCATTGACACAATAAGCCACCTGCTGATTAGGGTGGAAAGCCATATGGCGTGGGCCAGCACCGGCGGCAACAGTCACATCAGACTGCGCATGTGGCGTCAATTTACCCTCGGCACTCAAATCAAATAAGCGCACTTTGTCTTCTTTCAGGCAAGGCACCAGCAGGATTTGATTGGTCGGGTCAATATTTGCCGAGTGTGGCGCAGGTAAATCATTAAGCTGCTGAATAGGCGCTTGTACCACACCGTGCTCATCAATAGGGCTGATACTGACACAATTGAAACTATAAGAAGCAGAGAACAAGAAACGGCCTTGCAGATCCGTGCCAATATGAGTTGGACTACCTGGCAACGGTGCCATACCGGCAGCAGTCAGGGTGCCATCATCGGCAATGTTATAGCTGACGATGCCAAAATCAGGGCGAACGCCAACATACAAATGACGCTGGTTCGGGTTGATTGTCATCGGCTGCACCTGGCCCGGAACTTCCACCGTTTGCAGTAAGGTTAATTCACCGGTGGAACCTAATTGCCAGACATGGATCTGCTGACTGTCTGGGCTTGCCACGTAAACCACTTGCTTCATCTTTACTCCTTAGTCGAGCCAATTATACTCGTCATACTTCAAGCTGCATGTGTGTTGGCTTCGTTCAATCACCCGAATCATTGACTGGCGTCAACTCATCGGGACTCACTCGCTTGCCGCCTTCCTGCAACTCTAATTATTTAGGGTATAGGCAACTTTCATTGGCCGAATTTGTCTTTCCAAACAAACCCAGCGCTTAACACAATTGCAAAATTGCGAATAATTTAGCCTAGCTTACCTGACTGAGCAGACATAACAACAGCCCGCCATCGTGAAGATCAAAACTTATTCTGCTTATTTTTAGCCGTTGATGCGGGTGCTTACCCAGTCAGGTTTAATCAACTGCTTATCCGGTGTACCATCAGAAAATACTATGCAAACATATTATTTCTCGCCTTGGGATTAGCATCACTATGACATACCGTATTATTGCATTGGATTTGGATGGAACGCTGCTGGACAGCAAGAAACGTATTTTACCTGAATCTTTGTCCGCACTGGCGCAAGCTCGCGCCGCAGGGGTCAAGGTTGTGGTCGTCACGGGTCGTCATCATGTGGCGATTCATCCGTTTTATCAGGCGCTTGAGCTCGACACTCCAGCAATTTGCTGTAATGGCACTTACCTATATGATTATCAAGCCAAAAAAGTTTTAGATTCCAACCCATTAGAACCTCAACAGGCGGTTCAGGTATTACAGTTGCTGGAGCAAAGTGATATCCACGGGCTGATGTATGTCGACGATGCGATGCTTTATCAACAGAGTAGCGGGCATGTCGTTCGCTCCCTCAATTGGGCCGAATCATTACCCGTTGCCCAACGCCCGACCCTGCTTCAGGTCGATAGCTTGTTAGATGCCGCCCACAGCGCCAATGCTATTTGGAAATTTGCCACTTCCCATGCTGACATCGACCAACTAAAAACATTTGCGAGCAAAGTAGAAGATGAAATGGGGCTGGCATGTGAATGGTCGTGGCATGATCAAGTGGATATCGCCCAAGCCGGAAATAGCAAAGGGATGCGCCTGCAACAATGGGTTGAATCTCAAGGTTTGAGCATGAAAGAAGTGGTCGCTTTTGGTGACAATTTTAACGACCTGAGCATGCTTGAGAGCGCCGGTTTAGGTGTGGCTATGGGCAACAGCGCTGATGCCATCAAACAACGGGCCGATCTGGTGATTGCCGATAACGAACAACCGGGTATTGCTGCGGTTATCCGCCAGCATGTGCTGGCATAATCGAGTTTGTTAAAAAAACTCGCAGCGGTGAAAACAGGCAGATCGTAAAGACGCCGTAAAGCCTCCCCTGGGGGCTTGAGCCGCGCCGTCCTGGCGCGGACGCTTTATGCCTCTGCCTATCCTCACCACTTGAGATCGAGTTGTAGAGGTTTGCATCTCTCAATTTTTACGATTAAACGACACACTTTTTATCTGAGCATACACCCACTGACCGGGTTTCAGCCCCAGTTCATCCCGCGCCCACGGCGTAATTCTTGCCCATAACCATTGGTCGCCAACAGCCAGTTTGACATCAATCTGCCCATCAACTTCAAGGCATTCGGCTATTTTGACCGGCAAAATATTGCGAATACTGCTGTTTTGCGGTGGCTGTAATACCAATGAGACATCGGCCGCATTTATCCGGATGCGCATTGATTCACCCTCTTGCGCCTCCAGCTTTCCGACCCATAACCGCTGATCGCCTAATGCCAGTGCTGTCATCGCGTAACGGTCATGATGACCAATGACACTCACTCGCAATATGCTGCTCGGCTCTTCCCGTTGTAGCCACGGACGCAATGCACTACTGGCCCACACCTCTTCCAGGCCACCAACAGCGCGAACTTTACCTGCATCCATCACCACCACTTGATCCGCCAAACGCAAAATCTCGTCCATGCTGTGGCTGACATACAATATCGGTGTATTGACGTCTTGCGCCAGCCGCTCCAGATACGGCAACAGTTCACGCTTACGCGGCAAATCCAGTGAGGCTAAAGGCTCATCCATCAACAACAACTCAGGGGCAGTCAGCAAAGCACGGCCAATCGCTACTCGCTGTTTTTCGCCACCAGAAAGGGTTAACGGGAAACGCCCTAATAACGCCTCGATACCCAACAACCCCACAATGGTATCAAACTGCCCGCGCATTGACGGGTTCATACCATATTGCAAGTTACCCATTACGCGATAATGGGGGAACAAACGCGCATCCTGAAAGACATAACCGACCCGCCGTTTTTCCGGTGGCAGATAAATATTCTGTTCTGCATCCACCAGCACCCGGCCATTAAGCACAACTTTGCCTTGCTGCGGGCGAGTCAAACCACCAATCACATTGATCAGCGACGTCTTACCGGCTCCCGACAAACCAAAAATAGCGGTAATGCCTTGAGCGGGTAAATTAGTGCTCACTTGTAAATGCAAATCACCCAGTTGTTGGCTGAAATCCAGTTCTAGCATGGTACCCCCATGCGCTTTTTACCCCAACGGGCCAGCCATTCAGACAACAACAGAGAAACCAGCGACAGAATAATAGCAATAATACACAGCCGCGCCGCCGCCGCTTCAGCGCCGGGCGTTTCAATTAGGGTGTACATGGCCAATGGAATGGTGCGGGTTTCGCCGGGAATATTGGAAACGAAAGTGATGGTGGCACCAAACTCCCCCAACGAACGGGCAAAAGAAAGTACCGTACCGGCAATCACCCCCGGTAAAGAAAGCGGTAACGTGATGGTGAAAAACACCCGCCACGGGTTTGCCCCGAGGGTACGTGCAGCCAACTCTAGCCGGGTGTCAACCGCTTCCAGCGCCAGACGGATAGCCCTGACCATCAATGGGAAAGCCACTACCGCCGAGGCCAATGCCGCGCCACGCCAACTGAAACTGAAATTAATGCCAAACCAGCTATAAAGCCACTCGCCGATAAAACCGCGGCGGCCCATGCTGATCAGCAGCAAATAACCAATAACCACTGGCGGCAGCACCAGTGGTAAGTGAATAATACTATCTAACAAAGACTTACCGGGGAAACGGCAGCGCACTAAAATCCATGCCATCAAAATACCTAATGGCAAACTGCACACCACCGCCACACCGGAAACCTTCAGGCTCAGAATAATGGCCTGCCACTCATACTCACTCAATATCATTAGCGTGTGGTAAATCCATATTTTTCGAAAATAACAGCCGCTGCCGGGCTTTTCAGGTAGTCATAAAAAGCAGTAACGGTAGGATTTTCATGACCCTTAACAATCGCCATTGGGTATTCAACCGGCTTATGGCTCGATTCCGGGAATACCCCCACAACTTTCACTTTATCGCTGGCTATAGCATCTGAGCCGTAGACGATACCCAGTGGCGCTTCCGCCCGTTCGACCAGTGCCATAGCACTGCGCACGTTATTGGCTCGAGCCATTTCTGGAGCTAAAGTTGCCCAAGCACCTAAATTCTCTAATGACTCTTTAGCATAAATCCCAGCAGGAACATGATCAGGATCGCCAACAGCCAGACGGCCACCCTCTAACAATTTCTTCCAATCTGTTTTTTTATCAATCTCAACTTTGGTAATTTTGCTGTCTTTTGGCGCAATCAATACTAGCTCATTACCTAACAGGGTATAGCGGGTATTAGCAACCATTTGTTGCTTATCAATGGCATAATCCATCCATTGCTGATCAGCAGAGATAAACAAGTCCGCCGGAGCACCCTGCTCAATCTGGCGTGCCAGAGTAGAGGATGAAGCGTAAGAAGCTACCACATCAACTTGCTTCTCTTTTTTATACTGTGCCGCGATATCTTGCAGCGCATTGGTCAAAGAGGCAGCTGCAAAAACTGTAATATCTGCCGCCATGGCAGAACTGGAAAATGCTACCAACAACGCAGCACTCGCAACCCATTTATTCACTTTACCGTATTGATTCTTCATCTTGTTCTCCGCATGAGTGATACCGCTATATACGTTGAAATATAACGTAACATCATGGGCAGGTCATGTAATTTATCGGCAAGATGTGAGGTATCTTGAGTTGTCACAACAGAAGTGAAGATAATAAAGCAAAAGATAAAAACGAAAATGCCCAGCGTCAATACGCCAGGCATTTATGAAATAGAGACAACTGCGCTGGGAACAGCCGCTATCTTATTAAGAGCGTTCTTTGGTGTGACCCGTTTTAGAGATGATGTTAAACACCTCACCCAGTCCATAGATCATGCCCAAAATCACTGCCATCACTACGGGTACCATGACCACAGCAAAAAGCAGGCTTTTCAAAAGATCTAACATACTAACCTCTCATGACTACTTTATAGAGCGATAACCCACGTTATCACAATAACCAATAGATATCATTCTGTGTAAATTATATAAGCAATGAATGAATGCAGTTATTCTAACCCACACGAAAAGAATGTAACCTGCCAAACGTGCGATTGGGCTTTAGCGCTACGCACTTGATGTCCATTGGATATACACCGACTGTTGAGTCACAATACGCGTTTCCCGCTGGAGCTAAAAATCATGCAGGCCGAAATCCTACTCACTTTAAAACTTCAGCAGCGACTGTTTGCCGATCCACGACGTATCTCATTACTGAAACAAATACAAAATACCGGTTCAATCAGTCAGGGCGCGAAACTCGCGGGCATTAGCTATAAAAGCGCCTGGGATGCCATCAATGAAATGAATACCTTAGCTGAAGAAACCTTGGTCGAGCGGGCAACAGGCGGCAAAGGTGGCGGCGGCGCTTTTCTGACTCGCTATGGTGAGCGTTTAATCCAGCTCTATGATTTGCTGGCGCAGATTCAACAAAAAGCATTTGATACTTTAAAAGACGACTCGATGCCACTGGATAGCTTGCTGGCCGCAATTTCTCGTTTCTCTCTGCAAACCAGCGCCCGTAACCAGTTCTTCGGTACGGTGATAGAGCGTGACCATCAGCAGGTTCAACAACACATCAATATCTTGTTATCAGATGGGGAGACCCGCTTATCTGCGGCGATAACCCAGCAAAGTGCTGACCGGTTGCAACTTGTCGCGGGTAAAGAAGTGTTGGCGCTGATCAAAGCGCCCTGGATAAAACTGATCACTGATCAAGCGCTCGCGGGGGCGGCGGATAACTCTCTGACAGGCACCGTTAGCAGTATCGAGCCAGGTAATGAACACAGTGAAGTTATCGTGACATTGGCGGGAGGTGCTAGTCTCTGCTCGACACAAAATAACAGCGAGTTGCACAAACTGAATTTGCGCGTGGGAAGTGATGTTATTGCCCAGTTCAATGCTGATCGGGTCATCATCGCCACACTGTGTTGAGTAATTCGCGTTAGTTATCAATCATAAGTAAGTATTCACCTGAGATTAATGACAAAGTGCCCGTAACGGCGAAAACAGGCAGATCGTAAAGACGCCGTAAACCCCTCCCAGGGGGCTCGAGCCGCGCGCTCCTTGGCGCGGACGCTTTACTCTTCTACCTGTCCTCACCTTGCAAGATCGAGTCGTTGGGGTTTGTCAGCAAGTCTGAGGTAAGCATTTACCTGTTGACATTTTGCCCCTTCCCGCCTATTCCTACACATATTATTGTGTTGCAGAATATGGGAAAGATGATGTCTGAATTGCAAATAACGCAAGGTTGTTTTCGTCTGAGCGACACCCGGACACTCATCTTGCCAGAGTTACGTATATCTTCTGGTGATATGCAGCAGACAAGTGATAGCTGGGCATTTGTTGGTGCCAATGGCAGCGGTAAATCGTCGCTGGCCAAGGCCTTAGCGGGAGAACTTATCCTGCTTAGTGGCCGTCGCCAGAGCAATTTTAACCATATTGTGCGTTTGTCTTTCGAGCAACTGCAACAGTTAATCAGCGAAGAGTGGCAGCGTAATAACACCGATTTACTCAGCATCGATGAAGATGATACCGGTCGCACCACGGCCGAAATCATCCAGGAAGAATTCAGCGATCCGCAGCGCTGCCAGCAACTGGCAGAGCAATTTGGCATTAGCCACTTACTCTCACGTCGCTTTAAGTATCTTTCGACCGGCGAAACTCGCAAGACATTGTTATGCCGGGCACTGATGCCACAACCCGACCTACTGATTCTGGATGAGCCGTTTGATGGTTTGGATGTGGCCGCCCGTGCGCAGTTGGCCAGCAGGTTGTCCACACTTTCAGCGCAAGGCGTCACTCTGGTTTTAGTGCTTAACCGCTTTGATGATATTCCCGATTTTGTACAATACGTCGGCGTACTGGCGGATTGCCAATTGACCCATACCGGCCCACGTCAGCAGATCCTTTCCCAAGCGCTGATTGCTCAACTGGCACACAGCGAAAATCTTGAGGGATTGTTACTGCCAGAAACGGAAAGCCCACAGCAGCAAGTTCATTTATCGCAAGACAATCCACTGATTATATTGAAAAATGGAGTGGTAAAGTACAATGACCGCCCTATTTTGCATAACCTGAGCTGGCGGGTAAATCCAGGCGAGCATTGGCAAATTATCGGCCAGAATGGCGCAGGGAAATCAACTTTACTCAGCCTAATTACAGGTGATCATCCACAAGGTTACAGTAATGATTTAACACTGTTTGGCCGCCGTCGTGGCAGTGGAGAAACCATCTGGGATATTAAACGTCATATCGGTTATGTCAGCAGTAGCTTACATTTGGACTATCGTGTCAGTACCAATCTGCGCACGGTGATTTTATCGGGCTTTTTCGATTCAATTGGTATTTATCAGGCGGTATCAGACCGGCAGCAGCAACTTGCCGATCAATGGCTGGCGTTACTGGGGTTTTCTGCAACGACTGCCGATCAGCCTTTCCATAGCTTATCGTGGGGGCAACAGCGCTTGGCGCTGATCGCCCGAGCGCTGGTAAAACACCCTGCGCTACTGATTCTCGATGAACCATTGCAAGGATTAGATCCACTTAACCGATTGTTAGTACGCCGTTTTATTGATGTGATGATCAGTGAAGGTGAGACACAATTGTTGTTCGTTTCCCACCACGCAGAAGATGCTCCGCAATGCATTACCCACCGACTAACCTTTATTCCTGATGGCGATATTTATCAATATCAGCAGGAAAAATTGCCCAGCTAAATGAGAGCAGCATCGTTATATTATAATATTTGGCTCATCAAATAATGAGAGCTTTTCTCAACTGACGTGAGTTTTATCCACTAGCACTTATGCTACTATCGCCACCGTCAACCATCATTCAGGTTGACGGTGGATAATGATTATAGATTATTATTACTCATTTTATAATATTTTTAAGATTGAATAACAAAGGGACTTCCTATGTGGGGCGTACTCGCTGCATCACTGTTTTTCTTATCAATTAACCGGGTACTTTCCCTGTTTCTGTTGGCTTTATCCTTATCTATTGCCCTGTATCACGGTGTTCTGACGTTACCCTCAGCGGCATTTCTGTTGCTGACACTGGCAGTTGCGCTGCTACTGAAAAAATATCGTCAACAAAAATGGTTGGCCGCCGGATTAGAATTGCTCTTGGTGCTTGCCGCCATTGCCCTATTCCTGCACTTGATTCCTGGTTTTAACAACTTGAAAGTGTTAGATAACGTAAAAGTGGGGCCACTGAGTGCCGCCTTTAGCATGTATTACAATCTTGATAAGGCACTGGTTCCCTTTATTTTGCTCGCCTGCCTGCCCACCTTGTTTGTTGCCAAAAAACATCTCTCAGTTAGCCGGCTCGGCTGGTTAGGTTTGATTGCCAGTATCCCCGCATTGTTACTGCTGGCGGTTGCGCTAGGCGGTTTAAAAGTTGAAATGCACACTCCTGCATGGGTTGGCTCCTTTGTTATGGCCAATATATTTTTTGTTTGCCTGGCCGAAGAAGCGCTATTCCGTGGTTATTTGCAGCAACGCCTAAGTCAGTGCATCGGTAACTATCCTGCACTGCTGCTTACCGCGCTATTGTTCGGTGCCGCGCATTTTGCCGGTGGCGCGCTGTTAATGGTGTTCGCTGCTCTGGCAGGGGTCATTTATGGTTTAGCCTGGCTGTGGAGTGGCCGTTTGTGGGTTGCAGTGGCATTCCATTTCGGCCTGAATTTAATGCATTTGCTGTACTTTACCTACCCGCTTTACTCCACCCACTGATTTTTACTGACAAGATCCGATACCCTTTTATTCGTCAGTATCGGGTCATCGCATCATTAGCAGGACATTCCTGCTAAATGAATGGATGAGAACGCTACCACTGTGCTTATCTTTGTTATGTCAGAGTTTTCTCGATTTTTTAGCCTATCCTTGTTCATTCCCCTGTATTTATACCCTCACAGGGATTAAGCTAGCATAAAATTAAATGTAAACGATTCCATTATTGAGCGCAGATCACCTTTTCTCACATAATGGCATGCTATCTTTCTTAGACAAAAGTCATTCCAGGAGTCTTTTATGTATGTACTGGTAACAGGTGGTAGCGGTTACATTGGTAGTCATACCTGTGTGCAATTGATTGAAGCTGGCTATCAGCCAGTTATCCTCGACAATCTTTGTAATAGCAAATCCAGCGTATTAGCCCGGATACATCAATTGACTGGCTACACTCCTGAACTTTATCAGGGGGACATTCGTGACCGCGCCCTGCTCGATAAGATATTCGCCGCTCATCCTATTCACGCGGTCATTCATTTTGCTGGCTTGAAAGCTGTCGGCGAATCCGTCAGTAAGCCATTGGAATATTACAATAATAATATTTTCGGCACCTTAGTCTTGCTGGAGGCGATGCGCGCGGCTCAGGTCAAAAACTTTATCTTCAGTTCATCCGCCACCGTGTATGGTGATCAGCCGCAAATTCCTTATGTTGAAAGCTTCCCGACTGGCTCACCTTCTAGTCCGTATGGCCGCAGCAAATTGATGGTTGAGCAAATCCTGCAAGATGTGCAACTGGCCGACCCACAATGGAACATGACTATCCTGCGTTATTTCAATCCGGTTGGGGCCCATTCATCTGGGCTGATGGGAGAAGACCCACAAGGTATCCCTAACAACTTGATGCCGTTTATTGCACAGGTTGCAGTAGGCCGCCGTGAATCATTGGCGATATTCGGCAATGACTATCCAACCCCTGATGGCACTGGGGTTCGTGACTATATTCATGTGGTCGATTTAGCTGACGGCCATGTTGCCGCAATGAAAAAGTTACACAATCAACCGGGTGTACATATTTTTAATTTGGGTGCCGGTGTTGGCCACAGTGTTTTACAGGTGGTCGAAGCATTCAGCAAAGCTTGTGGCAAACCACTGACCTACCATTTTGCCCCACGTCGTGAAGGTGATCTTCCGGCTTATTGGGCTGATCCCACCAAAGCTGCGGAACAACTGGGCTGGCGAGTCAGCCGCTCGCTGGACGAAATGGCGGCTGATACCTGGCGCTGGCAATCACAGAATCCTCAGGGCTATCCCGATTAAGGTATTGTTATGACTGATTTTAACCCTGTGGATCATCCACACCGCAGATATAACCCATTAAGTGATCAGTGGGTATTGGTATCGCCTCATCGGGCCAAGCGCCCCTGGCAAGGTCAGCAGGAGTCGCCTTCGACCGAGAGTTTACCGACGCACGATGCGGATTGCTTCTTATGCCCAGGCAATACCCGGGTAACGGGTGACGTCAACCCTGACTACCGGTCAACCTATGTATTTACCAATGACTTTGCCGCGCTGATGCCGGATACCCCCGATGCGCCGCAAAGTGATGATCCCTTGATGCGCAGCCAGAGTGCACGCGGCACCAGCAGGGTTATTTGCTTCTCACCAGATCACAGTAAGACATTGCCGCAGCTAACACTGGCAGCGCTGGAAGATGTCATCCAGACCTGGCAACAGCAAAGTGCCGAATTGGGTAAGACATACCCTTGGGTACAAGTATTTGAGAATAAAGGCGCGGCTATGGGCTGCTCAAACCCCCATCCGCATGGGCAAATTTGGGCTAATAGCTTCCTGCCCAATGAAGCCGCGCGGGAAGACCGCCTGCAACAGCAATATTTTCAACAACATCAATCGCCGATGCTACTCGATTATGCCGAACGTGAGCAGCGTGATGGCAGCAGAACAGTGGTTGAAACTGAGCACTGGCTAGCCGTGGTGCCCTACTGGGCGGCGTGGCCATTTGAAACCTTACTGCTGCCCAAAGCCCATGTTCTGCGCTTAGAAGACTTATCGGATGAACAACGCCACGACCTGGCTATTGCACTGAAAAAACTGACCAGCCGCTACGACAATTTGTTCTCATGTTCTTTCCCTTATTCAATGGGATGGCACGGCGCGCCTTATAACATTTATGGCACCGATAAAACCTATGGCACCGATAAAACCGATCATGGTGCTGATAAAACCGCTGCCAATACACACTGGCAGTTACATGCACATTTTTATCCGCCATTACTGCGCTCTGCATCTGTCCGTAAATTTATGGTGGGTTATGAAATGCTGGCCGAAACCCAGCGAGACCTTACTGCGGAACAGGCGGCTGAACACCTGCGGGCAGTAAGTGATGTCCATTATCGAGAAGCTGGAGTCAAATAATGAGTTTAAAACAGCATACCCAGGCCATTTTCCGCCAACAATTTAGCCATGAACCTAACATCACTATCAAAGCTCCGGGCCGCGTCAATCTTATCGGCGAGCATACCGATTATAACGATGGCTTTGTGCTGCCCTGCGCCATTGATTATGAAACCGTCATCAGTTGCAGTAAACGCGATGATCGCCAGATACATGTTATTGCGGCTGATTATGACAATCAGCAAGACATATTCTCTCTGGATGAACCAATTGTCCCGCATGCGCAATACCGTTGGGCTGACTATGTGCGCGGTGTGGTAAAACACTTGCAACTGCGTCATGCCGATTTTGGCGGTGCCTCGCTGGTTATCAGCGGCAATGTCCCGCAAGGTGCGGGCCTGAGCTCTTCAGCTTCTTTAGAAGTCGCCGTCGGCCAGGCGTTACAATCACTCTATCAGTTACCTCTGAGTGGTGTGGAACTGGCACTCAATGGCCAGGAAGCTGAAAACCAGTTTGTTGGTTGCAACTGCGGCATCATGGATCAGCTGATTTCGGCACTCGGCCAGCAAGACCACGCGCTATTGATCGACTGCCGCACGCTTGAAACTCGCGCCGTCCCCATGCCAGAAAATGTGGCGGTGGTGATAATCAATTCCAATGTGAAACGGGGCTTGGTTGATAGCGAATACAACACCCGTCGCCAGCAATGTGAAACCGCTGCGCGTTTCTTTGGGGTCAAAGCCCTGCGCGATGTTGACCCTAACCTGTTCTTCTCTATTCAGGATGAGTTAGATCCTGTGGTCGCTAAACGTGCTCGCCATGTGATTACTGAAAATGAGCGCACTCTGACGGCGGCTGATGCATTGGCAACTGGTGATTTGAAATTGATGGGACAATTGATGCACGAGTCTCATATTTCAATGCGCGATGATTTCGAGATCACAGTTCCACCGATCGACAGCCTGGTAGATATTGTGAAATCCGTTATTGGGGAGCAAGGTGGTGTTCGTATGACTGGCGGTGGTTTTGGCGGCTGTATTGTCGCGCTAATGCCAAACTCACTCGTCGAGCAAGTTCGTGCGGCTGTAGCGCAGCAATATCCGGCTTACAGTGGCGGCAGAACTGAAACCTTTTACGTTTGTCAGGCTTCACAAGGAGCGGGTTTATGCTGAAAAACGACGCTGCATCATCAAGCAGTGTTGACCAGTTAGCACCGGATGGTCACCCCTTTGAATTGACCGAGTTACATAATAAAACCGGCATGAGCGTGACGCTGATGGATTGGGGCGCTACCTGGTTATCAGCAATATTGCCACTAAAAGGGGGCGAAAAACGTGAGTTGCTGCTGGGCTGCCAAACCCCGGCCGATTATCTGCATCAAGCGGCTTATCTCGGTGCGACAGTTGGCCGCTACGCCAACCGCATTGCGAAGGCACAAATCACCGTAGAGGGCGAAATCCTCCATCTGATACCCAATCAAGGCGAGAACCAACTACATGGTGGCCCGGAAGGGTTCCATAACCGGCGCTGGAAAAAGGTTAAGCAAGATGAGAAGCAGGTCACTTATCAGTTGCACTCTCCTGATGGTGATCAGGGTTTCCCTGGTAATCTAACCGCCGAAGTGCAGTATCTGCTGACCGAGGATAATCGGCTGGAGATTCACTATCAGGCTCAGGTTGATAAAACCTGCCCGGTAAACCTGACCAATCATGCGTACTTTAATCTCGATGGCGAAGGACGAGACGTGCGGGCGCATCGATTACAGCTGTTTGCTGACCGCTATTTACCGGTCGGCAGTGATGGGATACCCACCGCTGGACTCGAAAGTGTTGAAAAAACTGGCATGGATTTCCGTCAAGCGAAAACACTGGCGCGCGACTTCCTGCAAGACCGTGGTCAACAACGGGTGAAAGGTTATGACCATGCCTATCTGCTACATCGCACTTGTGGTGCTACCGAAAGCCCGGCGGCGCACCTGTGGTCTTCTGATAATCAAGTTCAAATGAGCGTATACACCACAGCACCCGCATTGCAGCTCTATAGCGGTAATTTCCTCGGCGGAACACCTGCGCGTAATGGCGGAACCTATGCCAGCTATACTGGCGTCGCTTTGGAAAGTGAATTCTTACCTGATAGCCCTAACCACCCGGAATGGCCACAACCTGATTGTTGGCTAAAACCGGGGAAAACCTACCATGCAACCACCGTTTATCACTTTATCGCGTTATAGCGGATTGCCGCTGCGGCGGCAATGCTAATGGCATAAGATATAACCGAAACCTACCCTTATTGATAAACAGCATCTACGCTTAAGGCATCTGTCAGGCGGCGACACTGACATATTGCTCGCCCTTTCAGACCCTAACGTTACTGAATAAACAGTGCTCAAATAAAGGGAACTCTTATGCGTCTAACTACCCTATGGTTACTCTCAGCCGGATTGCTGCTCAGTGTGAATGTGATGGCGGCGGATACAGCAAAAACCCCCTCACCAGCTCAAGCCGCGCAACAGAAAAAAATGACCGATTGTAACCAGCAAGCAACAACCCAATCCCTGAAAGGTGATGATCGGAAGAAATTTATGAGTCAGTGCTTAAAAGCACAAGTTCATCCTGATGAAAAAGCCCTGACCCCGCAACAGCAGAAAATGAAAAGCTGTAATGCCGAGGCAGCAACCAAAGAGTTAAAAGGTGACGCGCGTAAAACCTTTATGAGTACCTGCCTGAAGAAAGCCGCTTAATCTCCTCTTGTAATAATCATACATTTATCGATATGGAGCCTTTAGTGCTCCATATATCACTTTACTGTCCCCGTTTTTCGTAGCTTGTTTTTTAGTAACGACAGGCTGCAATCTCGATACCACCCCTTATCAATCTATGAAAAGTAAACAATACTTATGTATAAAACACAGCCATAAATTATAAAGTCATTAAATATCAACAAATTGTATATTATTAAACTGATGCCAAACTGATACTACATAAATTAAATATTAAGTTAGGATTATTATCAACGCAAAGAAAAACATTCGAGGATTTAAATGATGGGGGTAAATAATACAAATTATGAAATTTCCTCAGAAGAATCTAACCTTAATACTCTTAAGAATTTAGGTCAGTCAGGAAAAGATATTAAAATAGGAATTATCGATGGTTTAATAGAAAGAAATCATCCTCTGCTAAACCATATGAATATTCATTGTTCATTTATGAATGAAGAAAAAAAAACCACACATGGTACTGCGGTATGCAGCATTGTGGGAGGAAAAGGTTTAGGTATTGCTGAAAATGTTGAAATTTACAATATTCCAGTATTCCATGAGAACTCGCAGGGGAAATTACAAGGGTGCTCTGAGTTAACACTGGCTAAAGCAATTAATGAAGCTCGTCAGCAAGGATGTCATATTATTAATATCAGTGGTGCATCGCTGTCGGTAAATGGCCGTGGGTCTGATGATTTGTGTAAGGAGGTAAATAATTGCCAACAAGCTGGAATATTAATTATTGCAGCAGTAGGAAATGAAGGTATTAATCAGGAATCATTACCAGAGTCTTTAGATTCAGTATTAGCCGTCGGTGCTTGTGATAAAGAGGGATATCCAGCCAAATTTAATAACTTTGGTCATAAACTAAGAAAAAAAATGTTGTTAGCACCTGGAATTTCAATACCCGTAGCCATAACAGGTAACAATATTTCTCTGGTATCTGGTAGTAGTTTTGCCGCACCTATTATTGCCGAATTTTCCGCATTAATTATACGAGCGTTATCATTAAATGGAAATAATCAAGCAGCCAAGGTGGTCAATAGATTGTTATTTGAAACCGCCACGAAGTTGCAGCCGCCAGCTTTGGAGCGCCAAATATTTACGTTACATCGTCTTAATATTTCATCGTTACTCCAGCGTGTACAACAAGAGTTAACACTCTACCAACAAAATAGGAATACCATTATGTCAACTGAAGATAGCATTATTAACCCATCATCAACTGAGTTATATCTTGCACCTGAAAATGTAATAACGCCAGCAACTGAAGCAAATGAGAATTATATTTTGAAGCAACAAAATTATCTTCTCAGCCACAAAATTCAAGTTTAACTTTGCCCAAAATTAATGATTCGGCAGCTAATAACTATGTTCATGCGCCCATAAATAGAGTCAAACCACAGGCTGGAGGAAGAGGGAGTGGAACGCGTTTCAGTATCTGGAGTCGTCACTGGGGAAACACGCCTGTTTAATGGGCAAGTCATTCCAACCGTTAGCCCGGTAAGTCGCCCTGATTCAGGCTGTTGGGATGTGGTATTAGAATTCTTCAATCCTAAAGAAAGATTAACCACTGCTCGTAAGCTATATCGCGACACAATCGATGTAAGCGATATTATGCCAGTAACAATTGGAACATTACGCAGTTGGTATGTCTATTAAGTCTAACGCTCTCTTTATTTAAATATTTGTCGTCATCCGACGGCGATAATCCGGTGATTAAATTCACCACTACATAAAAATATGAAGGAAAGAAACATGAAACTTCCAATCCAAGCTCAAAGTGTTAACCGTATTGCTGAAGCAAAAATGCAAGAGGAATAAATAATGAAATTTAATCTGATTAAACTTTTGCCTGTTCTTTTGTTGACCGCATGTACCACAACAGATCACTCCACCGCGCCCAAAACTACACCCTCGGCACCTACCGTTACCGAACAAAATTTGCCTGCTGCAGCTATTGATAACTGCCTTGTCGGCTGCCCGACCGGTGGTAGTGATCAAACAATTATCCGTGATGTGTATACGCTGAACAATAACAGTCATACCAAATTTGCAAATTGGGTGGCATATAAAGTCACAAAAAGTAGTCAAGCTAGCAACCACCCGCGTAAATGGGCACAAGATCCCGACTTGCCAGCCTCAGATACACTAGCACCGGCAGATTATACTGGTGCTAATCAAAAGCTGGCCGTTGATCGTGGGCATCAGGCTCCGCTGAGCTTACTCGCTGGTAACAACGATTCGCAGGCACTTAATTATTTGTCAAATATCACACCACAAAAAGCAGCCTTAAACCAAGGTGCATGGGTGAGGCTCGAAGACAAGGAGCGCACATTGGCTAACCGTCAGGATGTAACTGCTGTTTACTCCGTTACCGGGCCGCTATTTGAACGCAATATAGGAACACTGCCAGCAAAGCCGTCTGTTGCATTCCCGAGTGGCTATTGGAAGATCATTTTTATTGGCACATCACCGGATAAAGGCCAGTATGCTGCATTCCTGATGGATCAAAATACGGCCAAATCTGCTAATTTCTGCGATTATCAAGTCACCGTTGATACCATCGAAGCAAAAACAAATCCCCAACTGACTATCTGGTCAAACTTGCCTGCAGATGTTGCCCAAATAATTAAATCGCAAAAAGGGACACTGGCTCAGACGATTGGATGCAATTAAATCGATTCGACCTCTGGCCTTACCTTATGATAAAAAATTGGCTATGGTTAAACACTATCGATTGCTGTCTGTGGTCATCACGCAATATAATGATAATAGTTATCATTGAATATACCCTGAATAATTCAAGTTGCAGCAAGACAGTCAACACGTATGCAGCTTGAAGTTGTAATCGGTATAAATTAGTCATCTGAGGAGTTCGAACTATGGCAGTAACAAAGCTGGTTCTGGTACGTCACGGCGAAAGTCAATGGAACAACGAAAACCGCTTCACCGGTTGGTATGACGTTGATTTGTCTGAGAAAGGCCGTACCGAAGCAAAAGCAGCTGGCAAGCTGTTGAAAGATGAAGGTTTTACTTTTGATTTCGCCTACACCTCAGTATTAAAACGCGCTATCCACACCTTGTGGAGCATCCTGGACGAATTGGATCAGGCTTGGCTTCCAACGGAAAAAACCTGGAAACTGAATGAGCGTCATTACGGCGCATTGCAAGGTTTGGATAAATCTGAAACTGCGGCTAAATACGGTGATGAGCAAGTTAAACTGTGGCGTCGCGGCTTTGCCATCACCCCTCCAGCACTGGATAAAAGTGATGAGCGCTTCCCTGGTCATGACCCACGTTATGCAAAATTAACCGATGCAGAACTGCCAACCACTGAAAGCTTGGCTCTGACTATCGATCGCGTTATCCCTTACTGGGAAGAAGTGATCAAACCACGCATCGCCAGTGGCGAGCGCGTTATCATCGCTGCTCACGGTAACTCTTTGCGTGCACTGGTGAAATATCTGGATAATCTGAACGAAGAAGAAATTCTTGAGCTGAATATCCCAACAGGTGTGCCATTAGTGTATGAGTTTGACGAAAACTTCAAACCAATCAAACACTACTATTTGGGCAACGCTGATGAAATCGCGGCTAAAGCTGCTGCGGTGGCCAATCAGGGTAAAGCGAAGTAATCATTCCTGATTAGTAGCATAAAAAACCCCCGTACATCTCAGATGCCGGGGGTTTTTATTGACCAGCTATTGGCCCAAATTCAACATGGCAAGTTCGATAGCCTACTGGCGGCGAGCGTTGACTGCGTTTGATAACTGGCGTAACAACGCTTCTGTATCTTCCCAACCAATACAGGCATCGGTGACACTTTGGCCGTAAGTTAAGGGTTCGCCACTTTCCAGATTCTGACTACCTTCGACCAGATGACTTTCAATCATCACGCCCATAATAGATTTTTCGCCCTGAGCAATCTGACGGCAAACATCCGTTCCTACTTCCATTTGCTTTTTGAATTGCTTACAGCTGTTAGCATGGCTGAAATCAATCATGATTTGTGGTTCCAGGCCAGCTTTGCTAAGCCCTTCTTTCACCGCTGCAACATGGGAACTGCTGTAATTCGGTTCTTTACCACCACGCAGAATGATATGGCAATCATCATTTCCGGCGGTATTGACAATCGCTGAGTGTCCCCATTTAGTCACCGACAGGAAACAATGTGGCGCACTGGCGGCATTGATAGCATCAATAGCAACTTTGATAGTGCCATCGGTACCATTTTTGAAACCAACTGGGCAAGACAGGCCAGAAGCCAGCTCACGGTGCACCTGAGATTCCGTGGTACGGGCACCAATCGCCCCCCAGCTCATCAGGTCAGCCAGGTATTGAGGGGTAATCATATCCAAAAACTCACCGGCAGCCGGTAAGCCGCTCTCATTAATATCCAATAGCAACTTACGTGCGATACGCAGACCATCATTGATGTTATAGCTACCATCCATATGCGGATCGTTGATCAGACCTTTCCAACCCACCGTGGTACGCGGTTTTTCAAAATAGACCCGCATCACCACTTCAAGCTCACCTTGCAGCTCTTCACGCAATGTCAGCAAGCGGGCCGCATATTCTTTGGCCGCCTGAGTATCGTGAATGGAGCATGGGCCAATCACCACCAACAAGCGGTCGTCCTGAGCGCGTAAAATGTTGTGAATCGCAGCGCGGGTCTTGGCGACGATTTCTGCTGCATTATTGCTGGCCGGAAACTTCTCTAGCAGGGCGACTGGGGGCAGGAGTTCCTTAATTTCTTTAATTCGTAGGTCATCATTCAGGTAATTCATAGCTCTTCCATTAAGTCTTGTGACGATCATCGCACAACGTCTGTCTGTATTAATCTAGTTGAACCAATCTAACTGGTGAATTGGATGCTGTAAATCTACTTTATCGCATTAGAAGAGCAGTACAGATAAACAACAACATCGCTGTTATCTATAATATGCATCAATCATTGAATGAAATCCTATCAGGGCTAACATAGATAGATAATTCTCGTTTTGCGTTCAGCTTTACCATTGAAGGATAAATATGTCTGCATCATCGTTTTTCCCACAAGACGGCAACAGCAAGCGCCTGTTGATAGCTTTCGCTGTGACGACTCTGTTTATGGTGGCAGAGGCGATTGGCGGCTGGTTATCTGGTTCGTTGGCACTGCTGGCTGATGCCGGGCATATGCTGACCGATTCTGCCGCATTATTTATTGCACTAATGGCAGTACATTTCTCACGGAGGAAGCCGGATTCTCGCCATACCTTTGGTTATTTGCGTCTCACCACACTGGCTGCTTTTGTTAACGCCGCAGCTTTATTGTTGATTGTCGTGCTGATTTTTTGGGAGGCGGTTCGGCGTTTCTTTACCCCGCATGAGGTGATGGGTGTACCGATGTTAATCATTGCCATAGCGGGATTATGTGCGAATATTTTCTGCTTCTGGATACTTCATCGTGGCGAGGAAGAAAAGAATATCAATGTGCGGGCTGCAGCCTTGCATGTTATGGGTGACTTATTAGGTTCCGTCGGGGCTATCGTGGCAGCCGTAGTGATCCTGACCACCGGCTGGACACCCATAGATCCAATTTTATCAGTATTAGTCTCGGTATTGGTATTACGCAGTGCCTGGCGTCTGCTGAAAGAAAGTTTTCACGAACTATTGGAGGGCGCACCGCAGGAGATTGATATCAATAAGTTACGCAAAGATCTCTGTGCCAGCGTCTATGAGGTGCGGGACGTCCATCACGTCCACTTATGGCAAGTCGGTGACCAACGGCTGATGACACTGCATGTACAGGTGATCCCACCGCAAGACAATGATGAATTACTGCAACGAATTCAGCACCATCTGCTGCATCATTACCATATTGGTCATGCCACCATTCAGATGGAATACCAGCACTGCGAAGCACCTGATTGCGGTATTAATCAAGCCGCCAGTGCAGGAGAACACCATCATCACCATCATTGATGTCATCAGTCAGGCGAATGCTTTGGAGCACCTCGCCTGACTGACATTTCCAGCAACAGTTATTGGACCGAAATATTAGTCATTCTGGGTAGACAGTGGGCGTGAATGGTTTCGTGCCGCACTCTTAATCCACAGCCAAGAGCCATTTAGTGCAATCAGCGTCAGTATCACGTATTCCAGCGCCATGGCGTAAACGCCTTGGTAGGCGAAAATTGCCACACTGATAACATCAATAATCACCCAAATCAGCCAGTTTTCAACATACTTCCGGGTCATTAAGATCATCGCCACGATGGATAAGACCATCATAGTGGAATCCCAGAATGGGAAAGCGTCTGGCTGCAACTCCGGCATTTGGACGTTCGCCCCCAAACCTTGCATAACGGTAACTGCCGCACGGGTCAGCCAGGCAAATACCGTATCAATATGTAACGTCATCAACGCGATACCCGCGACACAAACCACGCCCCAAACCAATGCTTTCGGCAAAGATAGCCAACGAATTTTCAATTCTGCTTGGTTATCAGGCGTTTGTTTGCTCCAGGCATACCAACCATAAATATTGGCTACAAAGAAGAACAGCTGTAGCAACAAGCTGGCATAGAGTTGGATCTGGAAGAAAATCACCGCGAACAACGTCACGTTTATCAACCCAAACAAGTAGTTAATGATTTTCTCTTTGCTGGCAAACCAGATACACAGCAACCCAAACAGCGTACCTATTGCTTCAATCCATGAAAGATCATACCCGCCGGTACCCAGCGGAATATGAACCAATATATTACTGGTACTAAAGAAATCCATCTGGTTATCCTTTTGCTATTAATTTAAGCGTTTTATCGGCATAAAACTTTTAAAGAGAACAAATACTTATGCATTGGAGGTTAATGACAAAGTGCCCATATCAGTGGGAACAGGCAGATCGCAAAGAGGCCGTACCCCCTTCCCTGGGGGTTCGACCCGCGCCATCCTTGGTGCGGATGCTTTACTCTTCTGCCTGTTCTCACCTTGCAAGATCGAGTCTTTGGGGTTTGTCAGCCGTCTGAAATGCTTACGCATTACCTTTGGTCTGTAACTTCAACTCGTTGGCAAAATCCAACATGCGATTTAGCGGTATCAGCGCCTGCTGACGCAATTGCTCATCAACATGTATCTCATGCATCACACCCCCCTGCTCCAGCCCCTCAGCTATCGCTTTAAGACCATTCATCGCCATCCACGGACAATGCGCACAGCTTCGGCATGTTGCACCTTCACCAGCAGTGGGCGCTTCGAATAACTCTTTATCTGGACAAGCCTGCTGCATTTTATAGAAAATGCCCCGATCCGTTGCGACGATCAGTTTTTTCTGGGGCAATGTTTTTGCCGCCATGATCAACTGACTGGTTGAACCTACCGCATCCGCCATATCGACAACAGCTTGTGGCGACTCCGGGTGAACCAACACCGCGGCATCGGGATGTAATGCTTTCATTTGGGCCAGTGCCTGGGTTTTAAACTCGTCATGGACGATACAAGCCCCCTGCCAGCACAGCACATCGGCACCACTCCTTTTTTGTACGTAGTTTCCAAGATGCCTATCCGGTGCCCAGATTATTTTCTCACCCAGGCTATCGAGATGTTCGATTAACTCAACCGCGATACTGGAAGTGACCACCCAATCAGCCCGGGCTTTGACCGCCGCTGAGGTATTGGCATACACCACGACAGTGCGGTCAGGATGGCTGTCGCAGAATGCGGCAAATTCATCAGCCGGACAGCCTAAATCCAGCGAACATTCAGCATTGAGGGTTGGCATCAATACTTGCTTTTCGGGATTGAGTATTTTAGCCGTTTCACCCATAAAACGAACGCCAGCGACCAGCAGAGTTGACGCAGGGTGGTTGTTACCAAATCGCGCCATCTCCAGGGAATCAGCAACACAGCCGCCAGTCTCTTCGGCCAAAGCCTGAATTTCAGGGTCAGTATAATAGTGAGCGACTAACACGGCATCGCGTTGCTTCAGCAGTGTTTTAATTTTCTCACGATAAAAGGCTTTTTGGTCCACATCCAGCGGGACAGGCCGCGCAGGGAAAGGATAAATCGCTGCATTCACATCAAAAGTTTCGCTCATCGCTCACATCTCTATTGCCAGTGATTCCGGAGCCATAATGCCTTTCAGGCTGCCAGTCAGATTGATTTGTTTTTTATCCTAAACAAAATACTCAATATTTTGCGAAAAGTCGCCAGATATTGTCTCAAAATGGCAAAAATGTTTAATAGAGTTAAATATGGGGGAAGTTGAGTGATAGAAAGGATAGTAGAGGATTATAGAGATCTGTTTGGGGTTCTGGAATGAGAAATATAAATGATATTGCTTGGAAGGTATAACAGGAGAAGGAGAAGATAATGGTGGGTCGTGCGGGATTCGAACCTGCGACCAATTGATTAAAAGTCAACTGCTCTACCAACTGAGCTAACGACCCATTATGTTTACTATTTGATGACAATTCAGTGCCAGTCGTGCGGGATTACTTGACATAATGGTGGGTCGTGCGGGATTCGAACCTGCGACCAATTGATTAAAAGTCAACTGCTCTACCAACTGAGCTAACGACCCATTATGTGTACTACCAATGACAATTCAGTGCCTGTCGTGCGGGATTACTTGACATAATGGTGGGTCGTGCGGGATTCGAACCTGCGACCAATTGATTAAAAGTCAACTGCTCTACCAACTGAGCTAACGACCCATTATGTGTACTACCAATGACAATTCAGTGCCTGTCGTGCGGGATTACTTGACATAATGGTGGGTCGTGCGGGATTCGAACCTGCGACCAATTGATTAAAAGTCAACTGCTCTACCAACTGAGCTAACGACCCATTATGTGTACTGCCAATGACAATTCAGTGCCTGTCGTGCGGGATTACTCGTCCTGCTGACTCGCCCTTCGGGTCAACGCTAACGCGTTGCTGTCTCGCTTCGCTCGGCTCGAACCTGCGACCAATTGATTAAAAGTCAACTGCTCTACCAACTGAGCTAACGACCCATTATGTTTACTACGAACCATAATTTCCTGTTGCTTTAACGTTTTACAAGTTGTCTTGGCAACGGCGGCATATATTACTAATTTCTCTTCACAGTGCAACTTAAATTTCTGTAAAGACGTCTAACTGCTTGTTCTTCGTTCGCCAAAGCCCAGAAACTAGTCAATAAGACCGATTCCTGGGCTCGAAAAAGGCTAAAGAGCAGATAAACGTTTCTGTGCTTGTTTAGCAGCATCAGTGTTGGGATATTGCTTGATCACTTGTTGATAAACCGCCTTCGCTTTATCGCTTTGGCCTTTATCCTGCATGATCACCCCAACTTTAAACATCGCTTCTGAACTTTTTGGAGACTTTGGATAATTTTTTACTACAACAGCATAATAATACGCAGCATCATCTTTCTTACCTTTGTTGTAATACAACTGCCCTAACCAATAATTGGCGTTAGGTTGGTAAGTCGACTTTGGATACTGTTTCACAAAGCCTTGGAAAGCAGTGATCGCTTGATCGTATTGCTTTTTTTCAAGAGCCAGAGAAACAGCTGCATTGTAATCGCTATTTTCATCGCCAGTACTGGCTGCAGGTGCCGCTGTAGCTGCTGCTGCGCCTGCGGCGGCAGTATCAGAACTTCCAGTCGCTGCATTATCTGTCGCAGCGCCAGCAGCCGCAGGCGTTGAAGTAGACGCCCCCTGACCACCGCTCAGACTATCCATCTGCTGGTAGATCTGTTTTTGCCGCTCAACAATTTGATTGAGCTGATACTGATTTTCTTGGATCTGACCGCGTAAACTATCTACATCGCGTTGCGAATCTGACAGTTGTTGCTGAAGTTGAGTTAATAGTTGGCTGTGAGCGTTGGAAATACGCTCAAGTTGAGTGACTCGATCTTCTACCGAGCCGGAGCCGACATTACTGATTGGCGCTTGGGCAGTAGCGGCCCATGGGACCGCTACGCCAACCAGTAACGACAGACCCACTAAGTGACGTCTGAAGTTACTGTTCATGCGATTCTCTTAGTAAACCAGAACTGCACGACGGTTTTTAGCAAATGCGGCTTCGTCATGGCCCAGTACTGCTGGTTTCTCTTTACCGTAAGAAACGATAGAGATTTGGTCAGCAGAAACGCCTTTACCTTGCAGATACATTTTCACTGCGTTTGCACGACGCTCGCCCAACGCGATGTTGTATTCTGGCGTACCGCGTTCATCCGCGTGGCCTTCAACAACAACTTTGTAAGATGGGTTGCTACGCAGGAATGCAGCATGTGCATCCAGCATTTGAGCGAAGTCAGAACCGATATCGTATTTATCGAAACCGAAGTAAACGATATTGTTCTTTTGCAGTTCTTGCATCTGAAGACGCGCTTGCTCTTCGGAAGACAGGTTGCTGCCGTTTTCTGTACCAGTGCCAGCGCCCATGCCAGATTGGTCATTATTTGCGCTTTTGTTAGAACTACAAGCAGCGATTGCCAGAACTGGCAAAGCCAACATTAGCCCTTTTAGCACTTTGTTCAGTTGCATCTCTTTGATCCTTTTATAGTTTGCCATACATACGTATTTACACATGCATCACAGATACGGCGACCAGGCAGGAAATTTGACCTGTCCATCAGTTGCCGGAAGACGCGCTTTGAAACGCCCATCAGTCGAGACCAGCTGTAACACGGCTCCCAGCCCTTGTGTCGAGCTATAGATAACCATGGTGCCGTTAGGCGCGATACTAGGCGTTTCATCCAGGAACGTGTCCGTTAATACTTGAACGGCTCCCGTTACCAGATCCTGTTTGGCGATGTGTTGTGCCCCACCATTGGAACTAACCAATACCAGGAATTTACCATCAGGACTCACATCTGCGTTCTGGTTCTGAGAACCTTCCCACGTGATTCGCTGTGGCGCACCGCCATTAATATTCACTTTATACACTTGTGGACGACCGCCCTGATCCGAGGTATAGGCCAGATTCTGGCTATCCGGGAACCAGCTTGGTTCAGTGTTATTGCTACGACCATCAGTCACCTGGCTAATTTGGCCAGAACCTAAGTCCATAACATACAAATTCAAGCTACCGCTTTTAGACAAAGCGAAAGCCAATTTGGTGCCATCTGGCGAGAAGGCTGGTGCACCGTTATGACGAGGGAATGAAGCCACTTGTCTGATTGCACCATTTGCCAGCGTCTGAATAACCAGTGCTGATTTGCCACTCTCAAAAGTTACATAAGCAATTTTGCTACCATCTGGAGACCAGGCTGGTGACATCAAAGGCTCTGGAGAACGGTGAACCACAAACTGGTTGTAGCCATCGTAATCAGAAACCCGCAATTCGTGTGGGAACTTGCCGCCATTGGTTTGCACAACATAAGCAATACGGGTACGGAAAGCACCTTTAATCCCAGTCAGTTTTTCAAATACTTCATCACTGGCGGTATGCGCGGCATAACGTAACCACTGTTTGGTCACTTTATACTGATTTTGCGCCAAAACGCTACCGGCGGCACCAGAAGTATCTACTAACTGGTAAGAAACCACATAGCTGCCATCAGCACTCGGTTGAACCTGACCCACCACCACGGCATCAATACCGAGCGCAGTCCAGGCAGCAGGGGTGACTTCAGCTGCTGTAGAAGGTTGTTGTGGCATACGCGCCGCATCAATTGGGTTAAATTTGCCACTATTGCGCAAATCCGCGCCAACGATCGCACCAATCTCTTCCGGTGGTGTACCTGGCCCCATCCATTTGAATGGAACAACACCAATTGGACGAGCAGAGTCTACCCCTTGGGTAATCTCAATTCGAACTTCTGCGTGTAAAACAGAAGCCCATAATACTAAAAAGCCTAGCGCAACTCGAAATGCCTGCTTCATTTTATCTCCCTTATCCGAGCGGGATGCCCGCGATAATTAGCAGAATTTTAACAAACCAACGCAAACAAAACTACATAATCCACGGTTGATTAACACCATTATACCCTGTCAATCAAACCTTATTGAGGCTTAAATACAAGCGGAGCATTCTTAAACACCTCATACACGTCCTGACTTGGCGGTTTAGGTATTTTAGCGAGTTTCGCCGCAGCGATAGCCGCCTGGCACAGTGCCGGATCGCCCCCTTCCTGTTTAACATCAATTAATAGACCATCTGGTGCCAGTTTAATTCGCAGATTACAGGTGCGACCTTTGTAAAGATCAGCATCATAAAATTTACTTTGGATTGCAGCAGTGACTTGGCCCAAATAGCCGCTGATATCACCTGCTGACGCCCCACTCTTCTTGCCGCCACCTTTACCGGCAGCAGCAGCGCCTGCACCGGAACCACTTTTCGGTGCATTCTTGGAATTTGCCAGGCCACCGAATAAATCATCAACATCTGTTGCAGCGGCGGCTTCTGCGGCAGCTTTCTTTTTGGCCTCAGCAGCTGCGGCTTTTTTAGCATCAGCGGCGGCTTTCTTCTCAGCATCAGCAGCCGCTTTCTTCTCGGCAGCTTCTGTTGCGGCCTTTTCAGCAGCATCTGCGGCTTTCTTCGCATCTGCATCAGCTTGTTTCTTCGCAGCAGCGGCGACAGCGGCCTCTTTTTTGGCCTCGGCTTCAGCTTTTTTCTGTGCTTCGGCCTGTGCTTTTACCAACTTATCCGCTTCTGCTTTAGCTTGCGCTGCAGCGGCCTCGGCCTGCTTCTGCTCTTCTTTCGCTTTTGCGGCGGCGGCAGCGGCAGCTTTCTGTTGCTCAGCGGCCTCTTTCTGCTGTTCAGCTGCTTGTTTTTTCTGTTCTTCAGCCGCCTGCTTCGCATCTTCCTGTGCTTGCAGACGCTCTTTTTCCAATTCTTTCAAGCGTTGTTGTTCTGCTGCCTGCTTTTGCTGTAATTCCTCAGCTTGCTGTTCAGCTTTCTTCTGGCGTTGCTGCTCCGCGCGTTTAGCGTCCGTCTGTTGCTGTTGCTGACGGTTATACTGCTCTGTCACTGCGCCCGGATCGACCATGACGGCGTCAATAACTTCACCGCCAGCACCGCCACCGCCCATTTCAGTCGTCTGCGTCAGAGAGCCCCAAATCAACAGGGCAATCAATATGATGTGCAGAACCACCGACACTATAACAGCGCGATTCAGCTTATCATTTTGCTCGGTTGCCTTACCCACGCTCGATTTCCACACTCGATGTCCGCGATCTATTGCTAAAAAACGGAACTGCCAAAAACAGGGTATCTACTGGCCAGACTGATTATTAGTCCAACCAATATCAACGCAAATTTATATCGGTTGAGTCATTAAGCCCACCGATGTCACTCCAGCCTGATGCAGCATATTAAGGGCCTTAATGATTTCATCATAAGGAACCTCTTTCGCACCGCCGATCAGAAATACAGTTTTCGGATTCGATTTCAACCTCGCCTGAGCCTCTGCCACCACTTGTTCTGAAGGCAGTTGCTCCATCCGCTGATGGTCAATAACCAACGAATATTGACCGACGCCGGATACCTCGACAATCACCGGAGGATTATCATCGCTGGAGACCGTTTTGGAATCCGTCGCGTCAGGTAAGTCCACCTCAACGCTTTGCGTGATAATCGGTGCTGTCGCCATAAAGATCAGCAATAGCACCAGCAGCACATCAAGCAAGGGAACAATATTAATTTCAGACTTAAGCTCGCGCCGTTTACGACCACGTACTCGCGCCATATAACCCCCTACTTATTTGCTCTCGGCGCTGGCAAAAGCCTGGCGATGCAGAATAGCAATGAACTCTTCCATGAAATTGTCATAGTTTTGTTCAAGTTTATTCACGCGCTGATTCAGGCGGTTATAAGCCATAACAGCAGGGATAGCGGCAAACAGACCGATTGCTGTGGCAATCAGTGCTTCAGCAATACCCGGTGCGACCATTTGCAATGTCGCCTGTTTGACTGCACCCAGAGAAATAAAGGCATGCATAATCCCCCATACTGTACCAAACAGGCCGATATACGGGCTGATGGAACCAACAGTACCAAGGAAAGGAATATGAGTTTCCAGCGCTTCTAATTCACGGTTCATAGAGATGCGCATGGCACGGGAAGCACCATCAATCACGGCTTCAGGCGCATGGCTGTTTGCACGATGTAAACGAGCAAACTCTTTAAACCCAGAATGGAAGATTTGCTCGGAGCCACCCAGCGTATCACGGCGAGCCTGACTTTCTTGATACAGGCGAGACAGCTCGATGCCGGACCAAAATTTGTCTTCGAAAGCTTCTGCATCGCGGGTAGCAGCATTCAGAATACGCGTTCGCTGAATGATGATCGCCCATGAAGCAATAGAAAAGCCCATCAATACCAGCATGATAAGCTTAACGAATAGGCTTGCCTGCAGGAATAAATCCAGAATGTTCATGTCAGCCACTACTTAAACTCCGCGACAATAGACTTAGGAAGCGCTCTTGGCTTCATTTGGTGTGGATCGATACATGCGATCAATACTTCTGCACTACTCAGAAGATTGCCATGTGAGTCGAGAATTCGTTGAGCAAACGTGAGAGAAGCCCCACGCATTGCGGTAATTTCACTCTGAACTTCCAGCATATCATCTAGACGTGCAGGTGCCAGGTATTCTACCGTCATGCGGCGGACAGCGAAAGCGACATGCTCACTGAGCAATTGCTGCTGGTGAAAATTGCGTTGGCGCAACATTTCAGTGCGCGCCCTTTCGTAAAAGGCAACGTAGCGTGCATGGTAAACCACGCCACCTGCATCAGTGTCTTCAAAGTAGACACGAACCGGCCATCGAAACAACGTATTACTCACTCTACTTCCCAGTAATGCAGTTAACGGACACACTATACTGAAGAGCGTTAAGCTTTGGAATCACTTGCGAGAATAGAACGAAAATAATTATGGGCCAGGCGGCCCATAAGGAGAGATTGTGTTCAGATTAGGCGAAACATGACCAGATTAGACAAAAAAGTAAAATAATCCCGCGCCCAAGATCACAATTGCTGGAAGTGGTGAGAAAAAAGCACGCAACCACATCCGTTTTGGACGAAAACCTACGCCATGAATCATACCGGTACACACGGCCCACACAATAAAGACCTCTTGCCAGATTTCAAGTGAGCTGGTCGCCGCCGCAAAACGCGAAGGGTCCCAAAACACACAAAACGCCACAGCGAATGCGAATACCAGTGAAAGGGCCCGTAACGGGCCCTTGTCCATCAAATTGTATAGCTTATCGGACAACATCATCTTTGCCATTATTAGCAGCTTTCGCTGCTGCATTGGCTTCACTCTGCTCCAGCGCCAGAGCAGTAATGATACCAAAGGAGCAGGCCAGAAGTGTCCCTAGAATCCAGGCAAAATACCACATGCTTTATGCTCCTTAGTACAGTGAGTGCTTGTTGTTTTCGATAAAGTCTTTATCAATACGCCCGAACATCTTGTAGTAACACCAACTGGTGTAAATCAGGATGAGAGGAACAAAGATTATCGCAACAACGGTCATCACTTTCAGCGTTAACAGGCTAGATGTCGCATCCCACATGGTCAGGCTGACATTTGGTACTGTGCTTGACGGCATGACGAATGGGAACATCGTTACCCCAGCAGTCAGGATCACACAGGCAATAGTCAGTGATGAGAATACGAAGGCCCAAGCCCCTTTTTCAAAGCGCGACAACAAGATGGTGAACAGTGGCAGAATCACGCCAAGTGCTGGCAGCGCCCATAAACTTGGATACTTGTTGAAGTTAATCAACCATGCGCCTGCCTGATGAGCAACTTCTTTACGCATCGGGTTAGATTCAGCTGCTGTATCCAATACTGAAGTCACTACAAAACCATCAATACCTTTAACTAACCAGATACCGGCTAGCAGGAAGGCGACGCCCATCACCAAAGCAGAAATCTGCGCGGCAGCACGAGAGCGCAAGTGCAGCTCACCGCGGGTACGCATTTGCAGATAAGTCGCACCTTGAGTCACCAGCATAGTTAAGCTGACCACCCCCGCCAGTAAGCCAAACGGGTTCAGCAACTGGAAGAAGTTACCGGTGTAGAACAGGCGCATATAGCTGTCCATATGGAACGGCACACCTTGCAACAAGTTGCCGAACGCCACACCGAACACCACCGCAGGCACGAAGCTACCGACAAAAATGCCCCAGTCCCACATGTTGCGCCAGCGGTTGTTCTCCAGCTTAGAACGGTAATCGAAACCGACCGGGCGGAAGAACAACGCAGCCAATACCAGAATCATCGCAATATAGAAGCCGGAGAATGCCGCTGCATACACCATTGGCCAGGCAGCAAACAGCGCCCCACCCGCAGTTATCAGCCAAACCTGATTACCATCCCAGTGGGGGGCAATCGAGTTAATCATAATGCGACGTTCTGTATCATTCTTACCGATGATACGCAGCAGGATACCGACACCCATATCGAAACCATCGGTGACTGCGAAACCAATCAGCAGCACACCGATCAGCAGCCACCAGATAAATCGTAATACTTCATAATCAAACATAAGTGGACTCCTGTTTACCGTGCTTCCTGCACTGGTGCAGTCGGCTGTTCAAAATGATAGCGGCCAGTTTTCAGGCTGCTAGGCCCAAGGCGCGCGAATTTGAACATCAGGTACATTTCTGCCACCAGGAACAGCGTGTACAAACCACAAATCAACCCCATGGAGAATAGAATATCCCCAGCGGTAACCGATGAGTTTGCAATTGCTGTCGGTAGCACTTCACCGATGGCCCATGGTTGGCGGCCATACTCTGCCACAAACCAACCTGCTTCCACTGCAATCCACGGTAATGGAATACCGAACAAGGCAGCGCGTAATAGCCATTTCTTCTGACCAATCCGACCACGAACCACGTTATAGAACGACAGGCCGATGATCAGTAACATCAGGAAGCCACAAGCCACCATGATGCGGAAGGCAAAGTACAGCGGCAGAACACGTGGAATAGAGTCTTTGGCGGCTAACTGAATTTGCTCTTCAGTGGCATCCGTTACGTTTTGCGTATAACGCTTCAACAACAGGCCGTAGCCCAAATCTTGCTTAGCCTTACTGAATGCTTCACGCACAGCTGGATCAGTATTACCTGAACGTAATTTTTCCAGCAGACTGTAAGCCTGGATACCATTACGGATACGGACTTCGTGCTGAGACATCAAGTCACGCAAGCCGATAACAGGTGTATCCAATGAACGCGTCGCAATTATTCCCAAAGCGAATGGAATCTGAACCGCAAACCGGTTCTCCATCGTTTCCTGATTTGGGATGGCAAACAGTGTAAATGCAGCTGGAGGTGGCTGAGTTTCCCATTCAGCTTCAATTGCAGCCAGTTTAGTTTTCTGCACGTCACCCATCTCATAACCGGATTCATCACCCAGCACGATAACAGACAAGACGGCAGCCAAACCAAAGCTTGCAGCAATAGCAAAGGAACGTTTGGCAAACGGAATATCACGGCCTTTCAACAGATAGTAAGAACTGATACCCAGAACAAACATCGCGCCAGTGACATAACCTGCTGCAACTGTGTGAACAAATTTCACCTGAGCAACTGGGTTTAGCACTAACTCTGAGAAGCTCAGCATTTCCATACGCATGGTTTCAAAGTTGAAGTCAGATGCAATCGGGTTTTGCATCCAGCCGTTCGCAACCAAGATCCACAGCGCAGAGAAGTTAGAGCCTAACGCCACCAGCCAGGTTACGGCCAAATGCTGGTGTTTACTCAGACGATCCCAACCGAAGAAGAAGAGACCAACGAAAGTAGATTCTAAGAAGAACGCCATTAAACCTTCGATTGCCAGAGGGGCACCGAAGATGTCACCGACGTAATGAGAGAAATATGACCAGTTAGTCCCGAATTGGAACTCCATAGTCAGACCAGTGGCAACACCCAGGGCAAAGTTAATCGCGAATAACTTACCCCAGAACTTGGTCATATCTTTATAGATTTGTTTGCCAGACAGCACATAAACCGATTCCATAATTGCCAACATAAACGCCATACCCAGCGTTAGTGGGACAAATAAGAAATGGTACATTGCCGTTAAGGCAAACTGTAACCGTGACAGTTCGACAATATCAAACATCTTGACTCCTTGCTCCTCGCAGGAAGACTCCGACTTGCGGCAACTTAACCTCCGCTATATTGGAAGTTTAGTAATTACCCACAGTGAATGCCCAAAAAACACAACAAAAATAACAATATCAACTACCCAGTATTACACCGCGGTAATAGTACGCTTCTAATCCCACACAATAAATAGGATTTTACGTGACCCAGCTTCGAGTTCTGGATACAGGTCAATAAATAGGCCGTTTGCCTATCATGCCGTAATTTGATCCAGAACAATTTAAGCCCATATGAACATTATTGCCATATTCAAAAGTTGATTTAGAACAATTAATTCTTTTCCATGTTAATTAAAAGTTCGATTGTTTTTATATAATCCATTGCTGTTAATAAAATGTAATTTTATGGTTTAGTTAATGCTTTATTACATCGTTATTATGCGATCCAGGTTAACTTTTAAATTTATTATTTTCAGAGTGAGTTAAATCACATTTCCAAGTTTTATATCAATATAGTAGTTCATCCTGAGGGAAGCGTTCGCAAGTGTTGCCATTTTGTTGCATGATGAAGTGCTATGACATTATAAAAGATTGAATCCTCTACAATGAAAAAAATAGCACTCACCACTTTACTCTGTATCAGTACCCCGATTCTCGCCGCTCAACAAGTTGATATCACCATCTTGGGAACCTCTGACCTGCACGGCACTTTTGTGCCGTGGGACTACGCCAGTGACAGTGAAAACCTGGCTGGCAGCTTGAGCCAAATTGCCACCAAAGTGCATAAAATACGCGCCGAACAGCCGAATATTATTTTGGTCGATGCCGGAGATACCATTCAGGGTAACTTTGTCGAAACTTTTAAAAATGAACCTATTAGCCCGATGATACTGGGCTTCAATGCCTTAAAATATGATGCATGGGTGATGGGTAATCACGAATTTGATTTTGGCTTAAAAGCCCTTTCTACCTCACTCAAGCAATTTGATGGTGCTGCGCTGGCGGGTAATATCTTCTGGGATTCAGGCAAACCCTACCTCCCCTCTTATAAAATCATTGAACGCCAAGGAGTTAAAATCGGCATTATCGGCATGGACACGCCCATGACTGCCGAGTTTGCCCAAGGCACGGATCGCATCAATGGCATCCATTTCACTGATCCGGTACAGGAAGTGAAAAAGGTCATTCAGCAGATCCAGCCACAGGTCGATGCCATTGTTCTGGTCGCGCATATGGGGATCGATAATGAAAATCAGCGCCCTGGAACCGGTGTTGGTGATATTGCCCAGGCTAACCCCGAGCTTGCCGCCATCGTCGCAGGTCATATGCACGTGAAGATTGATAAGGCCGTGGTGAATGGTGTCATTATCACTGAACCGGATAAATATGGCCGCGCACTGTCACGTATTGACCTGAAATTTGAGCAACGAGACGGGAAATATCACCTGATAGAGAAAGACAGCTACACCTACCCCATCAAGGGCATTGAGTCCGATAAGTCACTGGAATCACTCTATCAGCCTTACCACGATATTTTACGCGCCAATGCTAATCGTGTGATTGCGACACTAAATGGCACGAATTTAGTCCCGCCGGATGAGATTAAAGGCATTCCGCAAGTCCATGTGCAAGACACTGGCATCAGCGCACTGTATCAAGAAGCCGCCCATTATTACGCTCCGCTGGCGCAAGTCATTGCCTTACAAATTGATAATGACCGGCCAAAAATGGATGTAGGTAATATCACGGCTAAAGACATTGCATTTAACTATCAATATGCCGGTGGGGAAGTTACCGTTTATGCTCTGACGGGCAAAGAACTGAAGCAATATATGGAATGGTCGGCTGATTACTTTAACCAGGTTAAACCAGGGGATGTGACCTACAGCTTTAATCCGCAGCGCCGTGCCTCTAAATATTCCACCAATGATTTCTTTGACGGTGTGACTTACACCATTGATTTACGTCAGCCAGTCGGCTCACGTATCACCGACCTGCGCCTCAATGATGGCACACCCGTTACGGATACCACGCCAATTCATCTGGGCATGAACAGCTATCGAATGGGGCATTTGACGCAAAAAGGTGGCGTGCTCGAGGGACAAACATTCCCCGTGCTGTCAGACAGTAAAGTCCAATATGGAGAAGAAGCAGGCACTATCCGTAATTTGACTATTCGTTATCTGACTGATGTTAAGGCGGGTAAATATGAAGGAAAACTGCAACAGCGCTGGCATTTAGTGGGATTGGAAGGCTACGAGAAAGAGCGGCAGATTGTTAAACAGCTGATTAATAACGGCACACTTGCTGTGCCCGCGACGGCTGATGGCCGCTATACCAACATCGCGTCTATCAATATCAAAGATAAGATATTTAATGATAAAGCCAGCTACCAGGCTGCTTTAGCAACATTGCAACAGCAAGCCACCGCAGCAAGCAGTGAACTGGCCAAACAACAGGCTCAAACTGATATTGCATTAATTACCGCGTTAAATAAGTTCTGATTAGGTATTAAAAAGGCCACCGCAAGGTGGCCTCAGGTGTCGAACTAACACTGAAACCAGTGCACTCGATGTTATTTATTACTTTGGTAAACAGCTTTCACGGCATTACCAATTTCAGCCAGGCTACGGACGGTTTTCACGCCAGCAGCTTCCAGCGCAGCAAATTTATCATCCGCCGTTCCTTTACCACCGGCAATAATGGCACCTGCGTGGCCCATACGCTTACCTTTGGGTGCAGTCACACCGGCGATATAACCCACCACAGGTTTGGTTACGTGCTCTTTAATATAAGCAGCCGCTTCTTCTTCTGCGTTACCACCGATCTCACCGATCATTACGATGACTTCAGTTTGTGGATCTTCCTGGAACAACTTCAGAATATCGATAAAGTTAGAACCCGGGATCGGGTCACCACCGATACCAACACAAGTTGACTGACCGAAACCGATATCCGTAGTTTGTTTTACTGCTTCATAGGTCAGTGTGCCGGAGCGCGAAACGATACCCACTTTGCCAGGCAAGTGGATGTGACCTGGCATGATACCAATCTTACATTCACCTGGAGTGATAACACCTGGGCAGTTCGGACCGATCATCCGCGCATCAGACTGTTCCAGTTTGACTTTGACCACCAGCATATCCAGAGTCGGGATGCCTTCGGTAATACAGATAATCAATTTGATACCTGCGTCGATAGCTTCCAGAATCGAGTCTTTACAGAACGGCGCAGGAACGTAGATAACAGATGCAGTCGCACCGGTCGTTTCTACTGCTTCGCGTACGGTATTGAATACTGGCAGGCCCAAATGCTGGGTTCCGCCTTTACCTGGCGTCACACCGCCAACCATCTTTGTGCCATAAGCAATAGCTTGTTCGGAGTGGAAAGTCCCTTGGCTACCGGTAAAACCCTGGCAAATAACTTTGGTGTTTTTATCAATTAGAATAGACATTATTTAGCCCCCACTGCCGCTACAACTTGCTGAGCCGCATCTGTCAGGCTGGTCGCAGCAATGATATTCAAACCGCTGTCTGCCAGTTTCTTGGCACCCAGCTCGGCGTTATTCCCTTCCAAACGCACTACAACTGGCACGTTGACACCCACTTCTTCAACTGCACCAATAATGCCGTCAGCAATCAGGTCACAGCGCACAATACCGCCGAAGATATTAACGAAAACTGCTTTCACTTTGTCATCAGACAAAATGATTTTGAACGCTTCAGTCACGCGCTCTTTAGTGGCACCGCCACCCACATCAAGGAAGTTAGCGGGTTCACCACCGTGCAGTTTCACAATATCCATAGTACCCATTGCCAAGCCAGCACCGTTTACCATGCAACCAATGTTGCCATCCAAGGCGACATAGTTCAGTTCCCACTGTGCAGCCTGTGCTTCGCGCTCATCTTCCTGAGATTTATCACGCATTTCACGCAGTTCTGGTTGACGGAACAAAGCGTTACCATCGGCACCCAGTTTGCCATCCAAACAAACCAGATCACCCTGTTTGGTAATCACCAGCGGGTTTATCTCAACCATCGCCAAGTCACGTTCCAGGAACAGAGTCGCCAGCCCCATAAAGATCTTGGTGAACTGAGCCACTTGCTTCCCAGTTAAACCCAGTTTGAATGCCAATTCGCGACCTTGATAAGGCTGCGGGCCAGTCAATGGATCCAAGGCGACCTTATGGATCAGTTCTGGTGTTTCTTCGGCCACTTTTTCAATTTCAACGCCGCCTTCAGTGGATGCCATAAACACCACCCGACGGGAGCTACGGTCAATAACCGCGCCCAAATATAGCTCTTTGTCGATATCAGTCGCCGCTTCCACCAAGATTTGGTGAACCGGTTGACCATGCACATCTGTCTGGTAAGTGACCAGCTTTTTACCCAACCACTGTTCAGCGAAAGCACGAATATCTTCTTTGCTGTTAACCAGTTTCACGCCGCCCGCTTTACCGCGACCACCAGCATGTACCTGACATTTAACCACCCACGGGCCAGCACCGATTTTAGATGCGGCTTCTTCTGCTTCACGCGGTGTGGTACAAGCGTAGCCAGTTGGTGCTGGCATGCCATACCGAGCAAACAGTTGTTTTGCCTGATATTCGTGTAAATTCATGATGTTCTATCCATATAAGGTCTGAGTTGGGCCGAGGCCTACCAGGTAGCCTGATTGCGCGGAGGCAGGTTATCAACACCTGGCAATCAGGCTGGCCTTGTTATTTATCTTTTTTATACATCCAGCAGTAAGCGAGCTGGATCTTCCAGCATCTCTTTCACCGTCACCAGATAGCCAACGGATTCGCGGCCATCGATCAACCGGTGGTCGTAGGACAGTGCCAGATACATCATTGGCAGAATCACTACCTGACCATTGACCGCCATAGGCCTGTCTTTGATAGCATGCATACCAAGGATCGCGCTTTGTGGTGGGTTAATGATCGGGGTCGACATCAATGAGCCGAATACGCCGCCATTGGTAATAGTGAAATTACCGCCAGTCAGTTCTTCAACCTTCAGTTTGCCGTCACGGCCTTTTACAGCCAGCTCTTTGATTTTCTTCTCAATATCAGCCATACCCATAGTATCTACATCACGTAATACAGGGGTAACCAGGCCGCGTGGGGTAGAAACGGCAATGCTGACATCAAAGTAATTATGGTAAACCACATCTTCGCCATCAATAGAAGCATTCACTTCTGGGTAGCGTTTCAGCGCTTCAACCACGGCCTTGATATAGAAGGACATAAAGCCCAGACGCACACCGTGACGCTTCTCGAAAGCCTCACCGTACTGCTTGCGCAGATCCATGATTGGCTTCATGTTGATTTCGTTAAACGTAGTCAACATTGCGGTGCTGTTTTTAGCTTCCAGCAGGCGCTCGGCAACACGTTTACGTAGACGCGTCATCGGAACACGTTTTTCGCTGCGGCCAGCAAGTGCGGCAACCGGTGCGGTAGCTTCAACTTTGTTTTCCACGGCAGCGGGTACTGATTTACGCGTTGCCAAATGGTTATCAATATCTTCACGCGTGATACGACCACCCACACCACTGCCTTTAATGGCGGAAGCATCAAGAGAGTGTTCTGCAATCAGACGACGGATCGCCGGGCTGAGCGTATCGTTGCTTTCTTCTTCCAGGCTGGCGGTTTGGCGCTGAGCAGGGGTGGACTCGGTGCTTTGGCTTTTTTCTTCGGTTGGCAAGCCAGAGCTGTCACTTGGACGAATACGACCCAACACTTGACGCGAAGTCACAGTGGCACCTTCGTCTTCCAAAATGGCATCCAAAATACCGTCTTGGCTGGCCGGAACTTCCAGAATCACTTTGTCTGTTTCAATCTCAACCAGCACTTCATCGCGTTTGACGCTATCACCCGGTTTTTTGTGCCAGGTTGCTACCGAGCCATCGGCGACAGACTCAGGGAGGTCAGGAACATTAATATCTACGCTACTCATTCTCTATCCTTTATGTGTTAACCGGTCGCTATTCAACAGTCAGCGCGTCATTAACCAGAGCTTGTTGTTGTTTCTGGTGCACGGAAATGTATCCCACTGCCGGTGAAGCTGAGGCTGGGCGACCTGCGTAACGCAAGGAAGCACCAAATGGAATCACTTCACGGAAGTTGTGTTGGCTGCAATACCAGGCACCCTGGTTGAGCGGCTCTTCCTGACACCAGACGAAATCATGAACATGCGCAAATTGTTCCAACACCGCTTGTACCGCTTGGTGTGGGAATGGATAAAGCTGCTCGATACGCACGATGGCGACATCGGTTTGCCCGTTTTTGCGACGCTGTTCCAGCAGGTCATAATAAACTTTGCCTGAACACATCACGACACGTTTGACGCCTTTCGGGTCCAGCTCATCAATTTCACCAATGGCGGGCAAGAAGCTGCCATTTGCCAATTCATCCAGTGACGATACTGCTAATGGATGACGCAACAATGACTTAGGTGACATCACCACCAGAGGTCGGCGCATACCACGTAATGCCTGACGGCGAATCATGTGGTAAACCTGTGCTGGCGTTGACGGAATACACACCTGCATGTTTTGTTCAGCACAAAGTTGCAGATAGCGCTCCAACCGAGCGGAGGAGTGTTCCGGGCCTTGACCTTCATAACCGTGCGGCAACAGCATAACCAGACCACACATGCGGCCCCATTTCTGCTCGCCGGAGCTGATGAATTGGTCGATAACCACTTGAGCACCGTTGGCAAAGTCACCAAACTGCGCTTCCCAGATAGTCAGAGTGCGCGGTTCTGCGGTGGCGTAACCATATTCAAAGGCCAAAACAGCTTCTTCCGACAGTACCGAGTCCCATACCTGGAAATCGCCCTGCCCGCTGTGAATATTCGCCAGTGGCACATAGACAGAGCCATTTTTCTGGTTATGAATCACAGCATGACGATGGAAGAAAGTTCCGCGCCCGGCATCTTCACCCGACAAGCGAATGGGGATCCCTTCATCTACCAGTGTGGCGTAAGCCAGTGTCTCAGCTCCGCCCCAGTCAAATGGCTTCTCGCCGCTTGCCATCAAGGCGCGATCGCCATAGATCTTGGCAACACGGGATTGCATTTCAATGGCATCTGGTGCGTGGCTGATACGGCGCGCCAAGTCTTGCAGCCGTTTCATATCAACTTTGCTTGGATATTCTTCATCCCATTCATGGTTCAGATACGGTGACCAGGTGAAGGATTGCAGATTCATCGGACGCCACTCTTCCACCACACAATCACCGCGATCCAATGCATCGCGATACAGGTTGACCATTTCCGTGGCATCTTCCAGGCTGGCGATATTTTGCTCGGTCAGCTTGTCAGCATAGATCTTGCGCGGCGTCGGGTGTTTTTTGATCTTCTGATACATCACTGGCTGTGTTGCACTTGGCTCATCGGCTTCGTTATGCCCATGGCGACGGTAGCAAACCAGATCGATCATCACGTCACGTTTAAAGGTGTTACGGAAATCCAACGCCAGACGGGTTACAAACGCCACAGCTTCAGGATCATCAGCATTCACATGGAAAATAGGAGCCTGTACCATTTTGGCAATATCAGTACAGTATTGGGTAGAGCGCGCATCCAGTGGGTTCGAGGTGGTGAAACCAATCTGGTTGTTGATAACAATACGCACTGTCCCGCCCACTTCATAACCACGGGCTTGAGACATATTCAACGTCTCTTGCACTACGCCCTGCCCGGCAATCGCCGCATCACCATGAATGGTGATTGGCAGTACCATATTGCTGCGCGCTTCATCCAGGCGGTCACGGCGTGCTCGCACAGAACCGATAACCACCGGGCTAACAATTTCCAGATGCGATGGGTTAAAGGCTAACGCCAGGTGAACCAGGCCGCCTTCAGTTTCTACATCAGAAGAGAAACCTTGGTGATATTTAACGTCACCGGTACCCAAATGCTCTTTATGTTTACCAGCAAATTCATCGAACAAATCTTCCGGTTTCTTACCCAACACGTTTATCAATACGTTCAGGCGGCCACGGTGCGCCATACCCAAAACCACTTCACGTGTGCCATTTTTACCGGCATGGCGAATCATCTCTTTCAACATGGTGACCAGCGAATCGCCGCCCTCCAGTGAGAAACGCTTGGCACCAGGGAATTTGGCCCCTAAATAACGCTCCAAACCTTCAGCGGCAGTCAGTTCGCTCAGGAAGCGGCGCTTCTCTTCATCGCTGAAAGTGGGTTTCCCAACTACCGACTCAATACGCTGCTGAAGCCAACGTTTTTCTTCGGTGTTGGTGATGTGCATATATTCAGCGCCAATCGAACCACAGTAGGTTTGTTTCAGGGCTGCATATAGATCAGACAGCTTCATGGTTTCTTTGCCAATAGCAAAAGAACCCACATTGAAGGTGTTCTGGAAATCGGCTTCAGTCAGATGGTGATAGGCAGGGTCAAGGTCAGGAACAGACTCCTGCTTCCACAAACCGAGTGGGTCAAGATTGGCATGTTGATGGCCGCGGAAGCGGAAGGCGTTGATTAACTGCAACACCTTAACTTGCTTGGCATCATTTTCAGGATCGCTGATGGATGAGTTATAACGAGAGGGATCCTTCGCCAGGCGACGGAAATACTCGCGTGTTTGAGAGTGGAACTGATCAGGTTTTACACCCGTTGTAGGTAGTTGTAGAAAAATTGAACGCCAACTATCATCAACGGAACCAGGATCGGTTAAAAAGTCTTCATAGAGCTGCTCTATGTAGGACTGGTTCGCGCCCGCCAGATAGGAGGAATCCAGCCAGGCCTTCATTGCGCCGTTCTGCATCATGATCCCTTAAGCTTTGAAGCTTCAGTTTTCGCCGTGGTTAACATATACACCGTAATATCAACGGTTTGCCGTAAAAACGGTTCACTCGACGTGCTCAATGCACGTTCTGTTATGGACCTTAACGGTCCCGTTCAAGGAACCTCTAAAAACGGACAGCTTGCCGGTTTTTAGAGATTCCCTACCTTTAAGCAACCCGGGGGAAACATTCCCCGGGTTAATAAACTCACATCATCCACTATGTTGCAACTATGATCCGTTGTGAAGCGCTTATCATGCGCTACGCTGTAACTATCATGCACTACGCTGCAACAACATAGACTTAATGTGGCCGATTGCTTTGGTCGGGTTAAGGCCTTTAGGACACACACTGACACAATTCATAATGCTATGGCAGCGGAAAACACTAAAAGCGTCGTCCAGATCATCCAAACGTGCTGTTGTTTCCGTATCACGACTATCTATCAGGAAGCGATAGGCAGCCAGTAACCCTGCCGGCCCCACAAATTTATCCGGATTCCACCAGAATGACGGGCAAGATGTGGAACAACAAGCACATAGGATGCATTCATACAGGCCATCCAATTTCTCGCGTTGTTCTGGCGATTGCAAATGCTCACGTGCTGGCGGATTTTTGCCATCATTCAACAGGTATGGTTTAATTTTCTCGTACTGAGTATAAAACTGCCCCATATCGACCACTAAATCCCGCACCACCGGTAAGCCCGGCAACGGGCGAATCACAATCTTTTTATTGCCTTTTTGCAAAGCTGAAACTGGCGTAATACAAGCCAACCCATTTTTGCCATTCATATTCAAACCGTCGGAGCCACAAACCCCTTCACGGCATGAGCGGCGAAACGACAACGTCGGATCTTTTTCTTTTAACTGGATAAGTGCATCCAGCAACATCATATCCCGGCCTTCTTCCGCTTCTAACGTGTAATCCTGCATATGCGGCGCGTTATCGACGTCCGGGTTATAGCGATAAATTGAGAACTCAAGTTTCATGACTTTTTCCTCCGCAGCGGGTTAGGGTTAACCCTATCAACACGACACATGCATTAATAAGAACGCACTTTCGGCGGGAATGCCGCGCGTAGCTTAGGTTGCATGTTTACCTCACGGCGGGTCATGCTTTCAGTGCCAGGCAAATAGAGCGAATGGCACAACCAGTTGGCATCATCACGTTCCGGGAAATCGAAGCGGCTATGTGCGCCACGGCTTTCGGTACGGAAGTTTGCAGACACGGCAGTGGAAAACGCTGTTTCCATCAGGTTATCCAATTCCAGACATTCAATACGCTGGGTATTGAACTCGCTAGAAGTGTCATCCAGACGGGCATTTTGCAGACGTTCGCGGATAGTTCTCAGTTCTTCTAACCCTTTAGCCATTGCATCACCTTCGCGGAATACCGAGAAGTTATGCTGCATGCAGGATTGTAATGCTTTGCGGATCTCAACCGGATCTTCACCTGAGCGGGTGTTATTCCAGCGGTTCATTCGATCCAGTGATGCTTCAATATCAGAATCACTGGCATCGCGACTAGCGCCCTGCTCCATTAAAGATTCTTGCAGATGCATACCGGCTGCGCGACCAAAGACCACCAAGTCCAGCAATGAGTTCCCCCCCAAACGGTTGGCACCGTGGACGGAAACACAAGCAATTTCACCCACAGCAAACAGACCTGGGATGACAACATCTTCACCCTTTTCATTTACTGTGATGGCCTGACCGGTCACCTTGGTTGGGATCCCGCCCATCATGTAATGGCAAGTTGGAATCACCGGGATAGGTTCTTTAATGGGGTCAACATGTGCAAAGGTGCGAGATAACTCAAGAATACCCGGCAGACGGGATTCCAGCACATCTTTACCCAAGTGATCCAATTTCAGTTTGGCATGCGGACCCCAAGGGCCATCGCAACCACGACCTTCACGGATTTCAATCATAATAGAACGCGCAACCACATCACGACCGGCCAAATCTTTGGCGTTCGGCGCATAACGCTCCATAAAGCGCTCGCCGTGTTTATTCAGCAGATAACCGCCTTCACCACGGCAGCCCTCGGTGACCAACACGCCCGCCCCGGCAATACCCGTCGGGTGGAACTGCCACATTTCCATGTCCTGCACCGGTACACCGGCACGCAAGGCCATGCCAACACCGTCACCGGTATTAATGTGCGCATTGGTTGTTGATTGGTAAATACGACCGGCACCGCCGGTGGCCAGCACGGTGGCCCGCGCTTTGAAATAGACCACTTCACCGGTTTCAATGCAGATAGCCGTACAGCCCACAAAAGCGCCGTCCTGATTCTTCACTAAATCCAGTGCATACCACTCAGAGAATATAGTGGTGTGGTTTTTCAGGTTTTGCTGATAAAGGGTGTGTAACAGCGCATGCCCGGTACGGTCAGCCGCAGCCGCAGTACGCGCCGCTTGCTCACCGCCAAAGTTGAGCGACTGCCCACCAAATGGCCGCTGATAAATGCTGCCATCTTCTAAACGGGAGAAAGGTAGCCCCATGTGTTCCAATTCAAGAACAGCCTCAGGGCCAGTTTTACACATATATTCGATGGCATCCTGGTCACCGATATAATCGGAACCCTTTACCGTGTCATACATATGCCATTCCCAGTTATCTTCATGGGTATTACCCAGTGCGACAGTAATACCACCCTGCGCAGATACGGTATGGGAACGGGTTGGGAATACTTTTGATATCAGGGCGCAAGACAGCCCCATTTGTGAAATTTGCAGTGCCGCGCGCATACCTGCGCCACCCGCACCAACAACAACAGCATCAAACTCTCTGACCGGCAGTTTCATTTAAGCACCCCACACCACAATTGTTCCATACAAGAGGTAGACCAGCAGCGTAATCACCACGGCCAGTTGTAACACCAGTCGTACCGCTAGCGGCTTGATATAGTCCGTTAATACCTGCCATAGACCAATCCAGGCATGAGCCAGAATCGACAGCAATGTCAGCAGGGTAAATACTTTTGTGATGTGCGAAGCAAAGAAGCCACGCCAGATTTCGTAGGTGATGTCTGGGACAATAACAACGAAGCCCAGAATATAAAGAATATATAGAGTGATGACGATTGCAGAAGCACGCAGTAACAGCCAGTCGTGTACTCCATTACGCCCTAACGCAGAAGCATTGCTTACCATACAAGGACTCCAGCTAAAACTGACAGCACCAGGGTTAACACCATGACGACTTGGGCGGAGCGGGTCCCCGCAGCCAAGCTCTCTTCGACATAGCCAAAATCCATAAGCAAGTGGCGGATGCCACCGCAAACGTGATAGGCCAGTGCGGTGAGTATTCCCCAGAAGATGAATTTAACAAAAAAGCTATTCATGACAGCCGCTGCTTGCATGAACCCTTCTTGCGAGGATACAGACAAACCTAACAGCCAGAGGAGGATACCAACAGCAACGAAAGTCATTACGCCAGAGACTCGGTGTAAAATGGACGCTATCGCAGTAACAGGAAATCGAATCGTTTGCAGATCCAAATTGACAGGTCTTTGTTTTTTCACGGTTTTGCCCACACAGCTCTTATTATTTTCCTTCCTCCGGGCCTGGGCGTGGATCAGACAGCGTTAAGAGCCGAAACCCTTCACATCGCACATTTAGACATAACATCCTGAATGCTTAAATGACGTGTTCTGTATAACGCTGGGTGCTCCTACTTCAGGGTAATCCGGAGACCTGGCGGCAGTATAGGTGGTTCACATTCTTATTACAATTCCCACACAAACTGATTGGTAACATTTCCCCTGAACAGTGATTAGGATCACGATTTACACAATTTATATAAAATTAATTATCTGATTTGACAAAGAATAAACATTTCCATTACAACTAGGGTAGAAATAAGCCCTATGATGCACTAAAGGTCTGCGGATACACTTCCCCATAAGCTTAAGTTATGCAACAGTGTAGTGAATGAATATCCCCATAGATATCGTAGGCAATGAACTATAAACGATAAGTATCCGACAAATCGTTAACAACTATGTAACGTTGACATCAATCCGACCCCACGGATTGTTGACCGCATTGGCGAGACACTCTGTACCCTAAATCATGTTTTTATAGTGAATAAAACAGAGCAGTGCTGGTGAGGAGATGGCCCCAGGGGCATCTAAGACATTTCAGTTGTTAAGGGTTTTATAATAAGCGCTAAGGAGACTGTAAATGGCTGACAAAAAAGCGACGCTGAACATAGGCGAAGCTACGATCGAACTGGGGGTTAAATCCCCAACCATCGGCACTGATGTGATTGACGTCAGTACCTTAGGTTCCAAAGGGTATTTTACCTTTGACCCTGGGTTTACCTCTACCGCGTCCTGCGAATCAAAAATTACCTTTATCGATGGTGATAAAGGGATACTGCTACATCGTGGCTATCCTATTGATCAACTAGCAAAAAATTCTACTTATCTGGAAGTTTGCTACATCCTGCTATACGGCGAAACGCCAACCGCAGAAGAGTATGAAACTTTCAAAGCAACAGTCACACGCCACACCATGATCCACGAGCAGATAACCAGCCTGTTCCGCGGGTTCCGCCGCGACTCACATCCTATGGCCGTTCTCTGCGGTGTGACAGGCGCACTGGCTGCTTTCTACCATGATGCGCTAGATGTTAATAATGAGCGGCATCGTGAAATCACCGCCTTCCGTCTGCTGTCGAAAATGCCGACAGTCGCCGCAATGTGCTACAAATACTCCATCGGTCAGCCGTTTGTTTATCCGCGCAACGACCTGTCCTATGCCGGTAACTTCCTGCGCATGATGTTCTCTACACCGTGCGAAGAATATGAAGTTAACCCAGTACTGGAACGCGCGATGGATCGTATTTTCATCTTGCATGCCGACCACGAACAGAATGCATCAACCTCTACCGTGCGTACTGCCGGCTCATCGGGCGCTAACCCGTTTGCGTGTATTGCCGCAGGGATCGCTTCTCTATGGGGGCCAGCTCACGGCGGTGCGAACGAAGCCTGCCTGAAGATGCTGGAAGAGATTAAAACCGTTGAACACATTCCAGAATTTATCCGCCGCGCCAAAGATAAAAATGACTCGTTCCGCCTGATGGGCTTTGGTCACCGCGTGTATAAAAATCATGACCCGCGCGCGACTGTCATGCGTGAAACCTGCCATGAAGTATTGAAAGAACTGAAACTAGAAGATGATCTGCTGAAAGTGGCGATGGAGTTAGAGCATATTGCGCTGAACGACCCGTACTTCATCGAGAGAAAACTGTATCCAAACGTTGATTTCTACTCAGGTATCATCTTGAAAGCGTTGGGTATTCCGTCTTCCATGTTCACCGTAATCTTTGCTATTGCCCGTACTATCGGCTGGATTGCTCACTGGAATGAAATGCACGATGAAGGCATCAAAATCGCGCGTCCGCGTCAGCTTTACACCGGTTACGCCGAACGTGATTTCAGCAGTCAGTTGAAGAAATAAGCAGATTTTCTTTTCTGTTTAATCGAAAAACGCCACCTTAACCGGTGGCGTCAGACTGCTGACAAACCTCGACGACTCAATCTTGCAAGGTGAAGACAGGTAGAAGAGTAAAGCGTCCGCGCCAGGGAGGGGTTTACGGCGTCTTTACGATCTGCCTGTTTTCACCGTTACGGGCACTTTGTCATTAACCTCACGCCACCTTAACCGGTGGCGTTTTTTATAGTGGAATCAGTGGATTGCGCCACCGGCAATGTGCGAATCATGATCAATTTGTAAGGCGATGGAAATAGCCAGTTCCAACGCTATCACTACCGAATGCGCTGACATACTGGGCGCGCCAGGATGATTGACTGCCTGCTCAGGTAAATAAGGGATATGAATGAAACCGCCCTTAATTTCGTCATTTGTCTGATGTAACCGATGTAATAACCCGTACATAACATGATTACAAACATAGGTTCCGGCAGTCTGGGATACGGAGGCCGGGATACCCGCTTCACGAATGCCCTGCACCATTGCTTTGATGGGTAAACGGGTGAAATAAGCCGCTGGGCCATTTTCGACAATCGGCTGATCGATTGGCTGATTCCCCAGATTATCCGCAATACGTGCATCATCGACATTAATAGCAACCCGCTCGATGCTGATATCAGCACGTCCCCCAGCCTGACCAATGGCTAACACCAGCACTGGCTGAATTTCATCTACCGCGGCATTCAGCGCGGTCAGCGCTTCGCCAAAAGCACAAGGTAATTGACGAGCCACCACTTTGACCCCACCTAGCATGAGATCATTTAATTGTTTAACCACTTCCCAGGAAGGATTGACCCGCTCCCCACCAAATGGCTCAAACCCGGTAATTAATACACTTTTCATCGCCTCTCCTAGAGGAACATCAGGAAATACAGTAAAAATACGTTAACAATCAAAAGAGTGATCCCGGTTGGGATCTGGGCTTTGATCACCGCATTTTTATCTGGCAGTTCCAATAATGCAGCAGGAACAATGTTAAAGTTGGCAGCCATTGGGGTCATTAGAGTACCGCAATAACCAGAGAACATGCCGATAGCGGCCATAACTGCGGGGTTACCACCATGCTGCAACACTAAAATAGGGATACCAATACCGGCGGTGACAATAGGGAAAGCCGCAAACGCATTCCCCATAATCATGGTGAGTACCGCCATGCCAATAGCATAGACTGCCACGGCAATAAAGCGATGATCTACCGCCAGATATTCCTGTGTCAGATGGGCAATCGCCGTCCCGACACCCGCAGTGGTAAATAACAGGCCAAGTGTCGCCAGGATCTGCGGCAAGATAAATGCCCAACCGATAGAATCCAGTAACCGACGCGCTTCCTGCACCGGCTGAGCGGCAGTTTCGCGGGTCAGGAACACCGCAATCAGCAAGCCGAGCACACAGCCGACCGTCATCGAGAATAAAGTCACCAGAGTGGCATGGTTACCGGCACCAAATAACCACAGATCCAGAGCTGGAATATTATTAAACAGCAGCACACCGATAACAGTAACAACCGGAATAGTCAGTGCCGGCAGGAATAATCGGTTACCGAGGCGCTTGGCGCTCACTTCGCGCTCTTGCTCGGTGCGCTGGTGATAACTACCCAGTTTGACCCCACCGAAACCAGCAATTAACGCCATGATAATGACCACTACGCCGACAGTGATATTCAGGACCCGTTTCTCATCTGGCCCTTCGCCCGCCAAGGTATTCGCCAGGCGGTATGTCCAATCTCCGACCAGGAAAATCAGCCCGTACAACCCCCAAAATAAACCGGTGGTGATACGGCGCGGGTTGGCCTTATCACGAAATGACATTAGCGCGACAATCAGCAGCACCACACCAGCCAACCAATAAAGATATTGTTGTTGGAAAATCATTTGGCGTCTCCCTTGGTAGCCAAAGCAGACTGACTCAGCGCGGTTAACTCAGCGGCGAGGTGTTTATCTAAACGTTGTAATCGATATGCATGGATAAGGAAGGCACAGATGGCTGTCGGAATCCCCCACAACGCAATGTGTAACGGCTCAGTCTGAATGCCACCAGATTCCAGCATAAAGTTATGCATAAAAATGATGGCACCAAAGGCGACAAAAATATCTTCACCAAAGAACAGGCCAACGTTATCGGTTGCCGCTGACATGGCGCGCAGGCGATAACGCACTTTCTCCGGCAACTCACCATAACGCGTCTTTGCAGCACCTTCTGCCATCGGAGCCAATAGCGGCCGGACCATCTGTGCATGACCGCCAAGACTGGTTAAACCCAGCGCTGCCGTGGCTTCACGAACAAACAGATACACAATCAATAAACGACCAGAAGTGGCACTTTTAATTTGTGAAATCCACGCCTGCGCCCGCTCTTTCAAGCCATGACGTTCAAGTAAGCCAATAACCGCCAGTGGCAGTAACAAAATCAAGGGCAGATTACGGGTATTCAGAAATCCTTCACCCAGTTTTTCTAAAATAGTGGCCATTGGCATCAGTGCCGCCAGGCCGGTGATAACACCCGCGCTAATGACCACTAAGACTGCGTTTATGCGCAGTAAAAATCCGATTACAATCGCCGCGATCCCAATCAGCGGCCAAAGGTTTACCGTTTGTTCCAAGGTGACTCTCCTGTCCTAAAATAGAGTTATAGGTAGCTAACTTATGATGCATTCCACCCGGGCCAGGTGGTTATGGTTTTTACTGCCCAGTTATTGCGCCGTAACGGTGATATTTTCCTGCTGAAAACTGTCACGCAAACGGCGGGCAAAATTCAAAGCATGCGCGCCATCACCATGCACACAAACCGTGTCCGCCTGCACTGACACCCAACTGCCATCACGCGCCTGCACCTGATGACGTTGCACCATTGCTAAGGTTTGTGACAAAGCCAAGTCGTCACTTTCAATTAACGCATCAGGCTGACTACGGGGTACCAGCGTGCCATCGGATTGATAGCGGCGATCGGCAAACACTTCCTGACGCGTCACCAAACCCGCCCGCTCACCCGCACGAATCAATTCGCTGCCAGCTAACCCCACCAACCGTAATATCGGGTCGACAGCCTTGACCGCTTGGGCAATAGCATCTGCCAGTAGCGGGTCTAGTGCCGCCTGGTTGTACAGCATGCCGTGAGGTTTCACATGCTGCATAATTCCCCCTTCTGCTTTCACGATGGCGGCCAGCGCACCGAGTTGGTAAACCACTTGGGCGTAGACTGTCTCAGGAGGTAACTGCATGGCTGTGCGGCCAAAGTTCTCGCGATCCGGAAAGCTTGGGTGTGCACCAATCGCTACTCCATACTCAATGGCCCAGCGCACCGACTGGCGCATGGTTTGCGCGTCGCCTGCATGAAAACCACAAGCAATATTGGCTGAACTGACCAATTGCAGCAGCGCCTGATCATTGGCACAGCCTTCACCTAAATCTGCGTTTAAATCCACCTTCATTTAGCCTCCACAGTATCGAACCCTGACTGTAAGCCCCATTCAATCTGTTGCAGAAAATGTTGTTGTTCTGACTTGGCACGAAGTGCTTCTTCTACAGTACAGGGCACAAAATGCACCGACTCTCCGAGGCGAAGTTGTGCCAAATGGTAGAGATCAGCTTCAATCACACAGGCAATTCGCGGGTAGCCGCCAGTAGTTTGCGCGTCAGCCATCAGCACAATGGGCTGGCCGTTATGCGGCACTTGCACTACTCCGGGCAATAAGCCGTGGGATAACATCTCGCGAGAAGTAGTACGCGTTAACTCGCGCCCGGTTAGGCGATACCCCATCCGGTTACTTTGCGGGCTGAGTTGCCAGGCTTCACGCCAAAAAGCGCCCTGTGAAACAGGGTCAAATTCATGATATTCCGGCCCCGGCACGGCACGCACACGGTTACCAAATAGCAGTTGTTTGACACCAACAGATTGTTTGACACCAACAGATTGTTTGACACCGACAGATTCACGCGGTAAACGTGTCGGTTTGCCCAATGGCAGACAGTCGCCTTCTTTAATAAGTCGCCCCTGATAACCACCAAAGCCCGCTTTCAGATCCGTGCTGCGTGATCCCAGCATTTCCGGTACATCAATACCGCCAGAAATAGCCAGATAACTGCGCATACCACGGTGCGGCACACTGAGTTTTAACTGCTGGCCCGGTTTGACCGGATAACGCCACCCAGTCCAGAGCAGTTGATCGCCCAACATAGCTTCACAGCCTGCACCCGTTACCGCAATCCAGCCCGGTTGGGTAAACTCGGCAGTAAATTGGCCCAATGTAATTTCCAGCCCAGCAGCCCCCGCCTCATTGCCCACCAGCATATTCGCCATACTCAGCGCCGGTAAATCGAGAGCCCCGCCCTGACTAATGCCTAAGCGACGAAAACCACCACGGCCACTGTCTTGCACCGTGGTATAAATCCCTGAACGAATAATCTTCAGCATACGCCCTCCTTTGAAGGCAAGAAGCGCACATTATCACCAGGCCGCAACAAGGTTGGCGGCATCTCTAATGGATTAAACAATGCCAGCGATGTGCGGCCAATCAGTTGCCAGCCACCCGGCGTTGCCAGCGGATAGATACCGGTTTGGCTGCCCCCAATCCCGACAGAACCGGCGGGAACAACCAGTCGTGGCTCCGCGCGCCGTGGTGTTGCCAGTTGTTCCGGCATGCCACCCAGATAGGAAAAACCCGGTTGGAAGCCAAGGAAATAGACGATATAACTCGCTCCTGCGTGGCACTCAACCACCTGACGTTCCGTCATACCGGTATGACGCGCCACCTCTGCCAAATCTGGCCCGGCATCACCGCCATAAATCACCGGGATAGTGACATCACGCGATTCAGGCACTAATGACTCGCTCTCTTCCCACCAACGTTGCAGCCGTTCAATAGCATCCAACGCAGTATTGTCTGGATCTGCCAGCAATAGCGTTAGGTTATTCATTCCGGGGATGGCTTCAAGTATATCGGGATGATGAATCAGGCGATCAGCTAACCCCCAAATCCGTTGCTGACTTGCTAATGTAACCGGCGGTTCCAGCTCCAGAACTACCGCACTTTCTCCCAGTAAATAGCATCGAGCTCGTTGCACTCCCGTCCCCCTGATTAATTTCTAGCTTTCATTTTTTATATAAATACTCGTTATAAGTTTATATTTATGCGTTAGCGTCTGGTCGCTGTCAATAGAACTGAATTATCTAATAGCTATGAGCAATCACTAAACCTGATGGAAAGGTCAATATTAACGGCTGAAAATACTTATTTTTATAGTTTTTTCACCATAACAGGAGGGTTGGTGCGATTTTTTTCTTATTTAAAATCAGAGTACAGCGAGAAGATATTCTTAAAAACCGTCGTCTTATCATTCATCCACCACCAGATGATGATTTTAAAAGGCCAATCAGAGAATAAGACCTTGTTTTAAGTATGGTTTAATGATGCTTTGAGAGGGAGATATCAGGAGCAGGTTACGCACCGATACTGATTACCGGTGCATAATGTCACATTGGGTCAGGCTGGATTAGGGATATCGATAAAGATAACGTCAAGTTGATGATGGTTCGCGAGCCATTCACCTAATGCTTTAATGCCGTAACGTTCCGTCGCATGGTGCCCTGCCGCATAAAAATTCACCCCCATCTCACGGGCAATATGAATTGTCTGCTCAGAAACCTCGCCAGTGATAAATGCATCAACACCAAATTCAGCAGCTTGCTGAATATATCCTTGCCCACCTCCGGTGCACCAAGCAATACGGCGCACATCAGTTGGTGCGCGATCACCACAATGTAACACCGGGCGCTCCAGCAACTTTTCCAACCGCTCACGCAAAATGACTGCATTTAATGGCGTATCAAATTCACCATAGGGTAATAGGGACTCAATTTCTCCCTGCACGCGAATCCCCAGTAACTTCGCCAACTGCGCGTTATTGCCCAATTCCGGATGTGCATCTAACGGCAAATGGTAACCATACAGATTGATATCGTTGGTCAGTAACGTTTTCAGTCGGTTACGTTTCATTCCCCGCACAACTGCCGGTTCGTTTTTCCAGAAATAACCATGATGTACCAAGATAGCATCGGCCTGTTGCCCAACCGCCGCATCCAGCAATGCCTGGCTGGCCGTCACACCAGTCACTATGCGCCGAACCTCCTCACGCCCCTCAACCTGCAATCCATTGGGTGCATAATCCTGAAATGCCGAGGTATTCAGCTGGTTGTTGAGTAGAGCTTCCAGTTCTATATTGCGCATTTTATCAGTCTCAAAAAAATATAAATGGGTAGTTAAAAACGGCGACTATCACCTTGATCCATCAAGATAAAATCAACCCCCGTATCATTACCTTGCTCTAGCTCGGACGCAATCACTTTTCGCACATCCTGCCCCTGTTGGAATGAGGGTTTGATATGGCTGATAATCACTGGCAAGCCTTTTAACGGTTGCCCTTCACCGCTGTATTTCTCAAGATTTTTCAATTCTTTCAGCAACCACTTAGGGGTCATGTGGCCGTACAACTTGCCATCATCCACTTCGTTCGGATAAGAAACTTCAATAATCATCCCTTTCAACTGCTGCTGCTTGACCTTTTCCGCCAATTTACGCCACACCGTATCCAGATTCTTCGACTTTTCTACCTCATCCGGGCCGGTATCGCCAAAATAGGCAAAGGACTGATTATTATTACTGATCAGCAACATCGAAGACGGCGATTTATCATGACTTAAAGGATAAATCTCGCCGGTTAAACGGGTCAGCCCCAAGCTTAATGATTGAGCCGGACGCAGCAGTTGCATCCGGTAAGTGCCTAAACGCGTGCCACTGCCACTGTCGGTAAAATTGGGCCAGACGCGCCAGTTAAAATAGTAGTTTCTCAGCACATCGATGGTATCAGCTGATGCATAAATGGTTTTTTTGCTGTCTTCCGGTGAGCCGATAATCAGGCCAGATACATGATCAAGATGGGCATGGCTGATAAAATAGCTGTTAATACGCTGACGAAAAATATAGCCCTGCCGTGTCAACGGCGCAGCGATTTCATCCGTAATATCAGAGAAATTGCCTTTATCTAACGCCTTGGCTACCCCCGGCAGCACCGAACCGGCATCCAGCGCCAAATACACTGGCTGGCTATCATCGCGTATCAGGTAAGACGTCAGGTTGCCATCACTGACTCCACCATCCACACCAAGTGCCACCACTTCAAACCCTGCCGCTGCCAGAGTGCTATAAAGGCTAATCGAGAGAACCAACCCGGCGTTAAACAGCCGGTTACGGCACTTATTAGTGCTGGTTTTACTGGCTGCCGATACTGGTTGAGTCGAAATATAGGTCAAAAACATGAAGGCTCCTTGTTGTTAGGGATCCTTGCTACCATCCCGCTTAGCGGCTTCAAACGCCGCGAGTGTCGCCAATCTGGCCTGCTTATGCTCCACCAGCGGTGGTGGGTAATCCAATGATTGCTGTTGCCGCTCGGCCCAACGCCACGGCTGATGGATATCACTGTCTGGTACTGCCGCCAATTCAGGCAACCAGCGGCGAATAAACACGCCGTCTTGGTCAAAACGCTCACCCTGGGTGGTGGGGTTAAAGATACGAAAGTAAGGTGCGGCATCTGTCCCGGTAGAAGCAGCCCATTGCCAGCCACCATTATTCGCAGCCAAATCACCGTCCAGCAGTTGCGACATAAAATAGCGTTCTCCTTGTCGCCAGTCGATGAGCAAATCTTTAACCAGAAAACTGGCACTGATCATTCGCAGGCGGTTATGCATCCAACCGGTTTCATTGAGTTGCCGCATGGCAGCATCGACAATAGGATAACCTGTTCGCCCTTGCTGCCAGGCGATTAATTGCTGTTTGGAGTGATTCCATAGTACTGCATCAGTCCAACCAATAAAGGGATGATGCTGGCATAATCGTGGATAAGCTACCAATAAATGGCGATAAAATTCACGCCAGATCAATTCATTAAGCCAAATAAAAGCCCCGCCATCGGCATTTTCCAACACCTGTGGACATTCAGCACGCAGGCGATTAACACATTGACGGGGTGAAAGTATTCCCAGCGCAAGATAAGGTGACAGGCAACTGGTGCCCGCCACAGCAGGAAAATCACGTTGCTGTTGATAGTCCTGAACATCTTCGCGACAAAAACTGCGTAAGCGCTGTAACGCCGCTTCTTCACCCGCCGGAAATAGCTGGCTGTCTACCGGTTGTTGCGGGTAATCAAACGGAGCTAGGGGCTGTGAGGGGATCACCGCTGCGGTGGTACGAGCTTTCGGGGCTGGGACACTGCGGCAATCACTCATCATTAAACGCTGGATAAAAGCACGGCGAAACGGAGTGAACACTTTATACATTTCATTATTACCCGTCAGGACACTGCCCGGCGGCAATAACACACTGTCATGAAAACCATGACAAGCAATCGCACGATGACTCAGCTTTGTCATCAATGCCTCATCGCGCATCCGCTCATTCAGCTCATACTGATGGTTATAAAACAGTGCATCCACTTGCTGTTGCTGACAAAAATCAGCCAACCAGGTAATCGAATCCTTAAAATCATCACACTGATGATAGTGCAGTGGGATCGCCCGCGCGGCGAGTGCATCCTGTAGCAATTGCAGGTTTTGCAGCAAAAATGCGGCCTGCCGCGGTGCCATATCATGCGCAGCCCATTGTGCGGGGGTCGCAATAAACACCGCAATCACTGTCGCTTGTGGGTCCTGACACGCCGTATGCAATGCCAAGTTGTCAGTGACGCGTAAGTCATTACGAAACCAGACCAGATGCGTTGCCATGGCTTATCCTTGATCTGAGTAAAAAGTAAAATAGTGCTGACTGGCCAGATAGTCATTGGGAAACTCAATCATATAAGCTGTTATCTGGGCGATAGGCGCACTCAGGGGCAATTCACCTAAGCGATATTGGTCAATCAGTTGCGCTAGCGCCTGACGCTGAGTAGAGGTGAGATAAGGGCGGAAATAACCCTGCATATGCATCAATACATTGGTATGGTTCGCCACTGTTGGAGAATGAGAGAGTAGCTGTAGTAAACGCTGGCGATACTCAGCGGTAAATTCAATCAGTGATGACCATTTATCCATTGACGCAATAAAAGGCCCAATTGCACGGTATTCCGGCTGTGAATGTGCCAATAACACTAATTTATAGCGACTATGAAATGCCATCAATTGGCCTCGAGTGATACCTGCTGTGCATAGCGCATCAAGTTCATCGCGCGCATGGCAATATTCAACACTCTGTTTCATCTGATTGTTTTGCGCCATCTCATTCTCCATCGACCAATAAAAAAGCCCATGAGCATTCACTCATGGGCCTTTCACTTTACTGCAATTTACCGCTGTAAACCTGATAGTTTATCTCAGTAAAAATATTGTGGTGCCGTTTCTGACTGTGCCAACCACACCGGTTTATCACTGGTTTTGACCCAGACACGGTGCAAATAGCTATAAAAACGGGCGCGGTCCTTGCGAAATAGCATGACAGGCAGCGCCAATAACCCCACCAGAATCACAGCGAAACGACGCAACATCACTTGGTGTAATGGGTATGCGTTGTAAATGGACATAATAACCCTCCTTTAAAACGCCGTTGTGTAACAGCTAACCCTATTAACCGCAGGCCTATTACCGCTTGGCGTTGAAAGTAAAATAAACAAATTGGAAACTGAGCAAAATTTTACCGCATTGGTTGAAACTTTACCACTCATCCGACCACTCAATCGCATAAAAAAAGAAAAAAAATACCCATTCTGTAATTTTGTTACAGCAAAGTTAAACTCACTTTATAATTTGTTGCATTGGCGTTACTGGCAATTTATCAATTAGAAAACTGGGTGTATTTACCCCAGAAATATCTACTCCGCTAACTCAATTGAATACTGCACAGCGCCACTGAGTAATTTACACTCTTTTTTCGATTGCTTTTTAACCGTTTTTATACTTTTTTTACACGCCTTCCTATTTTTTTATCAAGAACTTTTCTTACAACTTCCTAAGCTGTTGTTATCAAAAACTGAGATATCAAAAACTGAGATATCAAAAAACAAGATCTATGGAGGTATATCGTGAGTATCAGCATCATTTGTGGTGGATTGCTGGTTCTGCTGCTATTGGGCTATCTGGTTTATGCCTTATTTAATGCGGAGGACTTTTAAATGGCGGCATCAGGATTTCTGCTTATCGCCAGCTTTATGCTGGTGTTGTTGGTGCTAGCCCGTCCATTGGGAAGTTTTCTGGCGCGCCTTATTGAAGGCGACCCCTTTATGCCATTGCAAAAAATTGAGGCCGGTTTATGGCGTTGTAGTGGAGTAAAAAATGTCGAGATGAACGGCTGGCAATATGCGCTGGCTATTCTCCTGTTTAACATTCTGGGCATTGCGCTGCTGTTCGCACTGTTAATGATGCAAGGTGCATTACCCCTGAATCCGGAAAATATGCCGGGGATGTCGTGGCATCTGGCGCTGAATACAGCGGTCAGTTTTGTGACTAACACCAACTGGCAAGCCTATAGCGGCGAAAATACCCTTAGCTACCTCAGCCAAATGGCTGGCCTGACCGTACAGAACTTCCTCTCTGCCGCCACCGGTATTGCGGTTGCTTTTGCACTGATTCGTGCATTTTCCCGCCATTCGGCAGCCACATTAGGTAATGCCTGGGTCGATTTGGTGCGCATCACGTTATATGTCTTATTGCCTATTGCACTGATCATCGCTCTTATTTTTGTCAGTCAGGGAGTATTACAAAATCTGGATGGCTACCTGCATATCACCACATTGGAAGGCGTAAAACAGACCTTACCGATGGGGCCAGTGGCCTCACAAGAAGCAATAAAAATGCTGGGAACCAATGGCGGTGGCTTCTTTGGTGCCAACTCTGCCCATCCGTTTGAGAACCCGACGGCATTTAGCAACTTTGTCCAGATGCTGGCTATCTTCCTCATCCCCTGTGCCCTGTGCTTCGCGTTCGGCCAGGTGGTTGGGGATACCCGCCAAGGCCATGCGCTTATCTGGGCTATGTCACTGATTTTTGTGGTGGCAGTGGTGGTGGTGATGTACGCCGAGCTGGCCGGTAACCCCCATCTCATCAAGCTGGGCGCGGACAGCAATATCAATATGGAAGGTAAGGAATCACGCTTCGGTATTCTCGCCACCAGCATGTATGCCGTAGTCACCACCGCAGCATCTTGTGGTGCGGTTAACGCCATGCACGACTCCTTTACCGCGCTAGGTGGCATGGTGCCGATGTGGCTGATGCAGATTGGCGAAGTGGTGTTTGGCGGCGTCGGTTCTGGTTTATACGGCATGCTGTTATTCGTGCTACTGACGGTGTTTATTGCCGGACTGATGATTGGTCGCACCCCAGAATACCTTGGTAAAAAAATTGACGTTTTTGATATGAAAATGACCGCGCTGGCGATTCTGGTCACACCCGCAGTCGTGCTACTTGGCACCGCACTGGCACTTTGTACCGATGCTGGCCGCGCAGGCATTCTGAACCCCGGCGCACATGGCTTTAGTGAAGTGCTCTACGCCCTCTCCTCAGCAGCCAACAACAACGGCAGTGCCTTCGCGGGCCTGAGTGTCAACACACCGTTTTATAACCTGTTGCTGGCTGCGGCGATGTTTTTGGGGCGATTTGGTGTGATTTTGCCCGTGTTGGCAATTGCCAGCTCCTTGGTGGCGAAGAAACGCCAACCGGCGGGCAACGGCACCCTACCGACTTCGGGGCCACTGTTTATCGGCTTACTGGTGGGCACCGTGTTATTGGTGGGCGCATTGACCTTTATCCCAGCACTGGCCTTAGGCCCAGTCGCCGAACATCTTCAAGTTTGGTTAACACATTGATTATACAGCCAAAGAGCTTGGAGTTGCAGGTAGGTGGCAAACGAATGCCCCTGCAACTTCAAGTCCAAGGGTATCGTCACTAAGAGAGAATAACTATGACCCGCAAACAACGTGCAATTTTTGAGCCGGCACTGGTTCGCACTGCACTGCTTGATGCCGTGAAGAAACTGGATCCTCGGGTTCAGTGGCGTAACCCGGTGATGTTCGTGGTGTATCTGGGCAGTGGGTTGACCACCCTGATTTGGTTGGCTATTTTAAGCGGACAAACCACCGGCAGCGCCCTGTTTACCGGCAGTGTTGCCTTGTGGCTGTGGTTTACCGTACTGTTTGCCAACTTTGCTGAAGCACTGGCCGAGGGGCGCAGTAAAGCGCAAGCCGAAAGCCTGCGTGGTGTGAAAAAAACCAGTTGGGCGAAAAAACTGTCCGAAGCTCGCTTTGATGCGCCGCAAGAGAAAGTCTATGCCGACAGTCTGCGCAAAGGTGATGTGGTACTGATTGAAGCGGGCGACACCGTGCCCTGCGATGGTGAAGTGCTGGAAGGCGGTGCCTCAGTCGATGAAAGCGCCATTACCGGTGAATCTGCGCCGGTTATCCGTGAATCCGGCGGCGACTTCTCCTCCGTCACCGGCGGCACTCGCGTGCTGTCAGACTGGCTGGTGGTCGAGTGCAGCGTTAACCCCGGCGAGACTTTCCTCGACAGAATGATTGCCATGGTTGAAGGTGCGAAACGGCGCAAAACACCAAACGAAGTAGCATTGACCATTTTGCTGGTGGCATTGACCATCGTCTTCTTACTGGCTACCGCGACGTTGTATCCATTCTCAGTCTTCAGTGTTGAGGCTAATCAAGCTGGCTCACCGGTCACTATCACCGTGTTGGTGGCACTGTTGGTTTGCCTGATCCCAACCACCATCGGCGGTTTGCTCTCTGCCATTGGTGTCGCCGGGATGAGCCGCATGCTGGGGGCTAATGTCATCGCCACCAGCGGGCGTGCAGTTGAAGCGGCAGGAGATGTTGATGTGCTGCTGCTGGATAAAACCGGCACCATCACTTTGGGTAACCGCCAGGCATCCGAGTTTTTACCGGCACCAGGTGTTACCGAGCAACAACTCGCGGATGCCGCGCAACTCTCCTCTCTGGCCGACGAAACACCGGAAGGCCGCAGCATTGTGGTGCTGGCGAAACAGCGCTTTAACTTGCGCGAACGCGACTTACACAGTCTAAATGCCACCTTTGTGCCCTTCTCCGCACAAACACGGATGAGTGGTGTCAATGTTCAGGATCGGATGATTCGCAAAGGGGCTGTCGATGCTATCCGCCGTCATGTGGAATCCAATCAAGGCCACTTCCCACGCGCAGTAGAAGATGCCGTAGAAAGTGTCGCGCGCACCGGGGGGACGCCATTGGTTGTTGCTGATGGCCCTCGCGTGCTGGGTGTGGTGGCACTAAAAGATATTGTTAAAGGTGGTATTAAAGAACGTTTTGCGGAACTCCGTAAAATGGGCATTAAAACCGTGATGATCACCGGCGATAACCGGCTAACAGCAGCTGCCATTGCTGCTGAAGCGGGAGTGGATGATTTTCTGGCCGAAGCTACGCCAGAAGCCAAATTGGCATTGATTCGTCAATATCAAGCAGAAGGTCGACTGGTAGCAATGACCGGCGATGGCACCAACGACGCCCCCGCGCTGGCTCAAGCTGACGTAGCGGTAGCGATGAACTCGGGGACTCAAGCCGCCAAAGAGGCGGGCAACATGGTGGATTTGGACTCTAATCCGACCAAGTTGATTGAAGTGGTGCATATCGGCAAGCAGATGTTGATGACCCGTGGCTCATTGACCACCTTTAGTATTGCCAACGACGTCGCCAAATATTTTGCCATTATTCCGGCTGCATTTGCGGCGACGTACCCGCAGCTCAACGCCCTGAATGTGATGCAGTTGCACTCACCAGCCTCCGCAATATTGTCGGCGGTTATCTTTAATGCGCTGATCATCGTGTTCTTGATTCCGTTGGCCCTAAAAGGGGTCAGTTATAAGGCGATGAGCGCCGCCGCCCTACTGCGCCGTAATCTGTGGATTTATGGTTTGGGTGGCTTATTAGTGCCATTTGTCGGTATCAAACTCATCGACCTGGTGCTGGCCGCCTTGATAATGAGTTAACTGCGCGACTAACAATATTTTGCAATGGCCACCGCGCTTTGACGGTGGCCGGTTATAAGACTCAAATTGAGGTAATAGAAGATGTCATCGACTACCAATATGTCATCCGCTAAAAGCATGTCATCAACCGGGCGCATGTCATACCTACGTCCAGCAGTGGTTTTACTGATATTACTGACACTTATCACCGGAATAGCTTATCCTCTGCTGACCACCGGGCTGGCCAAACTGATGTTTTCACAGCAAGCAAACGGATCACTGGTTATGCTGGGTGATGAAGTGGTCGGCTCCAGTTTAATCGGCCAAAACTTTACCCAACCGGGGTATTTTTCTGGACGCCCATCAGCGACAGCAGAGATGCCTTATAATTCAATGGCATCTGGTGGCAGCAATCTGGCTATCAGCAACCCAGAGCTGGATAAAGCCATCACTGAGCGCGTGAAATCGCTGCGTCAGGCAAACCCGACGCAAACAGGGCCGGTGCCGGTTGATCTGGTGACCGCTTCCGCCAGTGGCCTCGATCCGCAAATTTCACTGGCAGCGGCCTATTATCAAGCGCCGCGCATTGCCAGCATTCGCCAGATGCCGCTGTCTGAGGTGAAACAGTTGATTGATAGCAATGTACAAAAAGCGACACCTAATTTCTTTGGTGAATCCGTGGTCAACGTACTGAACCTGAATATGGCGCTGGATGCCCAAAGCCATGTGAAAGTCCCGGCGACTTCGACAAAATCTTAAGGACATAACATGGTGGATGCAGAACCAACCCGCCCAAACCCTGACAGCCTGCTTGCAGCCGCGAATGAAAAATCCCGTGGCCGGCTAAAAGTCTTTTTTGGGGCTTGCGCGGGGGTCGGCAAAACCTACGCCATGCTACAAGAAGCCCAGCGCCTGCGTGCTCAGGGGCTGGATGTGTTGGTCGGCGTGGTAGAAACTCACGGACGCAGCGAAACGGCCGCATTACTGGCGGGGCTGGATATCCTGCCCCCCAAGCGGATTCATCACCGCAATCGCCAGGTGCGCGAGTTTGATTTGGATGCTGCCCTCGCCCGCCACCCTGCCTTGATCTTAATGGATGAACTGGCACACAGTAATGCTCATGGCTCGCGCCACCCAAAGCGCTGGCAAGATGTGGAAGAGCTGTTGGATGCCGGTATTGATGTGCTCACCACTGTCAATGTGCAGCATTTGGAAAGCCTGAATGATGTGGTCGGGGGGGTTACGGGTATTCGGGTACGGGAAACTGTACCTGACCATATGTTTGATGAAGCCACGGAAGTGGTTTTAGTCGATCTTCCCCCCGATGACCTACGCCAGCGCCTCAATGAAGGCAAAGTGTACATCCCTGGGCAGGCGGAACGGGCTATTGAGCATTTCTTTCGCAAAGGCAACTTGATTGCATTACGCGAACTGGCCCTGCGCCGTACTGCTGATCGGGTTGACGACCAGATGCGCGCCTTTCGCGACACACAAGGGCGCGAGCGTGTTTGGCACACCCGCGATGCCATCTTATTGTGTATCGGCCATAATAGCGGTAATGAAAAACTGGTGCGCACTGCTGCCAGATTGGCAGCGCGGTTAGGGTGTATCTGGCATGCGGTCTATGTTGAAACTCCTCGCTTGCACCGCCTGCCCGAAGCTAAGCGCCGTGCAATTCTGCGCACCCTCAAACTGGCACAAGAACTCGGAGCTGAAACAGCAACCTTATCTGAGGCCGGTGAAGAACAGGCGATATTACGTTACGCCCGCGAACATAATTTGGGCAAAATCATTATTGGCCGCCGCACGGAAAAACACTGGAAATTACGTGGCAGCTTTGCTGACCGCTTGGGGAAACTCGGGCCAGATTTAGATTTGGTGATTATTGCGCTGGAGGGCGATAACCCGACCAATGTAGTGAAAGAGACGGACTCGCGTACTTTCACTGAAAAATGGCGCATGCAATTACGCGGCTGTGCCGCCGCCATCGGCTTGTGCGCACTGATCACTGTATTATCGCAATGGCTAATACCGGGATTCGACCAAGCCAATCTGGTGATGGTTTACTTGCTGGGTGTGGTCATTATTGCGCTGTTCTATGGCCGCTGGCCTTCGGTATTGGCGGCTGTTATCAATGTTGCCAGTTTCGATCTGTTCTTTGTCCAGCCACACTGGTCGCTGGCGGTCACTGACGTGCAATATTTGCTGACTTTTGCTGTCATGCTGATTGTCGGTATCGTGGTGGGGAACTTGACTGCTGGCGTGCGTTATCAAGCCAGAATTGCCCGTTACCGCGAGCAACGCGCGCGACATCTGTATGAAATGTCTCGTGGGTTAAGCCGCGCCCTGACCCCGGTGGATATTGCCAAAACCAGCCGTCATTTTCTTTCCAGCAGTTTTCAGGCCAAAACAGACCTGTTACTGCCACAAGAGGATGGGCGTTTGCAACAAATCACTACCGACGAAGGTGCTGCACTTTCCGTCGATGAGGCCATTGCCCGCTGGAGCTTTAACAACGGCGCACCGGCTGGCGCTGGCACAGATACCTTGCCGGGCGTGCCTTATCAATTACTGCCACTCACCGCAGCTAAACAAACTTACGGTGTATTGGCGATTGAACCGGCCAACCTGCGCCAACTCATGGTGCCGGAGCAACAGCGTTTGCTGCAAACCTTTACCAGCCTGATTGCCAACGCATTAGAAAGGTTGCATCTGGCCCGCAGCGCCGAATTGGCTAAACTGGATGCAGAACGCGAACAACTGCGCAATTCTTTACTGGCCGCACTGTCTCATGATTTGCGTACTCCCTTGACAGTGCTATTTGGTCAGGCGGAAATCCTGACACTGGATCTGGCCGCTGAAGGCTCACGCCACGCGCCGCAGGCCAACCAAATCCGTCAACAAGTGCTGAGTACCACCCGGCTGGTCAACAATTTGCTCGATATGGCCCGCATCCAATCGGGTGGATTTAATCTGCGTAAAGAGTGGCAGTCACTGGAAGAGATCGTCGGCAGCGCGTTACATATGCTGGAAACCACCTTGAATCATCACCACATTCGTGTCGAGTTACCGGATGAAATGGTGCTGATCAATTGCGATGGTAGCTTGCTGGAGCGGGTATTTATCAACCTATTGGAAAATGCCCATAAATACGCCGGTTACGACGCATTGCTGGGAATTCGCGCCACAGTGCAAGGTGAGTGGCTCAATGTCGAAGTCTGGGATAATGGCCCTGGGGTCACGGCTGGGCAGGAACAGCTGATTTTTGACAAATTTTCTCGCGGTAACAAAGAGTCAGCGATTCCAGGGGTGGGCTTGGGTTTAGCCATTTGCCGTGCCATTATTGATGTACATGGTGGCCGTATCTGGGTTGAAAAGAGTCAAGAAGGTGGTGCGAGTTTCCACTTTACCTTGCCACTAGAGAAAGCGCCGGAAATTGAAGGTGAAAATATTGATGCTGAAAAATGACTATATCGCCGACTAACATCCTCATCGTCGAAGATGAAAAAGAGATCCGCCGCTTTGTCCGTATTGCGCTGGAGAGTGAAGGCTGGCGTGTATTTGAAAGCGATACCCTACAACGGGGTCTGATTGAGGCTGGCACACGCAAACCGGATCTGATCATTTTGGATTTGGGTTTGCCGGATGGTGACGGCCTGACTTATATTCAGGATCTGCGCCAATGGAGCGCCATCCCAATTATTGTGTTATCGGCCCGTAGCAGCGAAGAAGACAAAGTCGCAGCGCTGGATGCTGGTGCCGATGACTATCTCAGCAAACCTTTTGGCATCAGTGAATTACTTGCGCGAGTACGGGTGGCTTTGCGTCGTCATAGTGGTGGCAGCCAGGAAAGCCCGTTGGTGAATTTTGCCGATATCAGTGTGGATTTAATTAATCGCCAGGTCACCCGAGCCGGTATTGACCTCCACTTGACCCCCATCGAGTTTCGCTTACTTTCAGCATTATTGGCTAATGCGGGTAAAGTCATTACCCAGCGCCAATTACTCAACCAAGTCTGGGGGCCGAATTATGTCGAGCACAACCACTATCTGCGCATTTATATGGGCCATTTACGCCAGAAATTAGAAAGCGACCCTACCCGACCGCAGCACTTAATTACGGAGACCGGCGTCGGCTATCGCTTTATACCATAACGATTTATTCACTATAAAACTCCTTTAAGGCTATTAATAATAAACCTAACGGCGTAGCATCAGGATTTTAATGATAATAGGTCTTATTTATTATGAGCACTTGGTTGATTTACGCCCTGCTGTCTGCCCTCTCCGCTTCTCTGGTCGCTATCTTCGGTAAAATAGGCTTGCAGCATTTGGATGCCAATACCGCAACCGCAGTCCGTGCGGTGGTGATGGCACTATTTTTAGTCGGCGTGGTGGTGGTTCAGGGTAAATTCAATCTGGTTGGTACGGTATTAGCAGATAAAAAAGCCCTGCTGTTTATTATTCTAAGTGGTGTCGCCGGTGCATTATCCTGGCTGTTCTACTTTATGGCGATTAAAAACGGCAATGTCTCCCAAGTCGCGCCAATAGACAAACTCAGTGTAGTATTTGCAGTCATTCTGGCCTTCATACTGTTTGGCGAAAAAATCTCTCTACTTGCCGGGCTAGGTGTAGCTCTGATTACTGCTGGCGCCTTGCTGGTGGCATTGGGGTAATTTACATTAAAAAATAAAATTTATTATACTGTCTAATTAAACGACCAATAATAAACAATAATGTTATTTGGCTTCATTTTAAATCATTTATTTTTTAAAATCTAACAGAATGATAATCACTGACATATCAAAAAAGGAAATCATTTTGAGTAAAAAAACAAGCAAAAACAAAAGTAAAACAACTCCGATCACGGGTATATTGATAACTAATGGAAAAATGAAATCTATTTTTTTAGACTATATATCTCCTGATAAAGTATTTTTCCAATATTTAGATTCAAAACTTAAAGTCATTATAGTTGCCGATAACAATCATTTTTTCAGCAAAACTTACCACGTCATTGATAATGGAAATTATATTGTTAAATCTGTCATTCTACGTGACAAAAATGGAGTAAAAACCGAGTTATTTTTAACACTAAAGGAAACTAAGAAAAAAGAGGGGTTTTACGATGGCCCCAGCAAAGATATCTTGCTCATTAGAGAAGATCTAAAATATAACTCCGCACACCATCTAATCACTAATACTCGGCCCGTAGAAAGATTTTCCCTAAATGGCGATGATACTTTCTCAGGGCATAAATATATTAGAAATGAGGTCACCGGTGGTGAGGGGAACAATACGATTACGGGTGGCGATAAAAATGATAATTTAGCCGGTGGAAATGGCAACGATCTTATTATGGGTTATGACTCTTTTGATTCGCTGTTTGGTGAGGGTGGAAATGACGTTTTGGTCGGCGGCAACGGTAATGATGGGCTGACGGGTGGCGCGGGTGATGATTTTCTTGATGGTGGTGATGGCGACGATGATTTAGAAGGTGATGCTGGTGGCCTTTATGCCAGTGAAGCCCAGTGGCGCGGCAATGATATACTTTTTGGTGGTAAAGGTAATGACCGTATCCGTGGTGGTAAGAATAATGATTATCTGGCCGGTGGAACAGGTGATGATTTATATGTTTTCTCCGCTTATGATGGTATCAACATGATAGTAGAATACACTGATGAAGAAAATACGATCAGTATTGATGATTATTTTTTCCATCAGCTAAAATTCACTCGTTATGGCAATCACCTGATAATATCGAGCACTGAAGATCATCCTAATAATCTGGTCATCGTTATCAAAGATCAATATACCCCAGATGGTTATAAAGTTAAAAATTTACAGACAAAATCGTATCTTCGTCATGGCAGTGACGATGATAAAAATAATCATACTATAATGATTAATAATCTAGTGAGAAAACACACTGATGACGCTGAAAAAATAGTCGCCAAATTGAGCAATATAAAAGATTTTGGTGATTATTATCCAACTGATCTCTCTGACATTTTTTGTGAAAAGATGCCCGATATTGAAAAAACAACCGGGGAAAATCTAATTGATATGCTTATCGAGCAGAATAATACATTACGAGAAATGTATGCAAAAAGGGCTTTTTATTTTGGTGATAACTTACCTGATATAACTTATATTATTCAAGCGCTATCTTCTTTTGCCCCCAAAGAAGCCTCTCAATACGATATAAAATATTTAACATCCCCGATACCAATGGATAGTTTTGCTGGCGGTTTAGTCACGGTAAAACATTAGCAACCGCGAGTATCGCCGTTTTTTTGCTTATATGGGTATTGGCGAAATAGCGCCGGTTGGCGCTATTCCTTACCTGTAATGACTATTTACCGGCTAATACTGCACTGACAATATCGACCGCTTCCTGCTCTATTTTTTCGCGATGCTCAGCACCCAAGAAACTTTCACAGTAAATTTTATAAGCATCCTCTGTGCCCGATGGCCGCGCAGCAAACCAGCCATTTTCCGTCATCACTTTCAGACCACCAATGGATGCGCCATTACCCGGTGCGGTGGTTAAACGCGCAGTGATAGCATCCCCCGCCAGCGTACTGGCTTTCACCATTTCAGGCGACAACTTGGACAAGGCGTTTTTCTGCGCCTGCGTTGCCGGAGCCTGAATGCGGTTATAGCTTGGCGCACCAAAGCGTTGCGCTAAACCATCATAGTGTTGTTGTGGATTTTTGCCGGTGACTGCGGTAATTTCAGCCGCCAGCAAGCACATGATAATGCCATCTTTATCGGTCGACCACGGTGTACCATTAAAGCGCAGGAAGGATGCCCCGGCACTCTCTTCGCCACCAAATCCAAAGCTGCCGTCGTGCAAACCATCAACAAACCATTTGAAACCCACCGGTACTTCCACCAGTTTACGGCCCAAATCAGCCACCACCCTATCAATCATCGCACTGGAAACCAGTGTTTTACCCACCGCCACATCTGCGCCCCATTGTGGTCGATGCTGGAACAGATAATTAATTGCGACTGCCAGATAATGATTCGGATTCATCAAACCGGCAGGTGTGACAATGCCGTGGCGGTCATAATCCGGGTCGTTGGCAAAGGCTAAATCGAATTTATCACGCAAAGCCAACAAACCCGCCATCGCGCATTCTGATGAACAATCCATACGGATCACGCCATCATGATCCAGATGCATAAAGCGGAATGTCTGATCAATGGAATCATTAACCAGTGTCAGATCTAACTTATAATGCTCAGCAATACGTTGCCAATAAGCAATACCGGAGCCACCGAGCGGATCAACACCTAATTTCAGACCAGCCTTTTGAATCGCTGGAATATCAACAACATCGACCAAACCCTCTACGTACGGCTGAATCAAATCCTGCTCACGCAGATGGTTACCGCGCCAGGCTTTATCCAGAGTTTGGCGTTTGACCCCCTCTAATTTCAGGCTGAGCAACTGATTAGCACGCTTTTCAATTACTGAGGTGAGATTGGTATCGGCCGGGCCGCCATTGGGTGGATTGTACTTAATTCCACCATCTTCAGGCGGGTTATGGGATGGCGTGATAACAATACCATCAGCCAGATCTTTGCCTTGCGCGTTATAGCACAAAATCGCGTGGGAAATAGCTGGGGTTGGCGTGAAACCATTATCTTGCTGCACCACGACATCCACGCCATTAGCGGTCAACACTTCCAATACGGAAATAAAGGCGGGTTCTGACAACGCATGGGTATCTTTACCCACATAGCACGGGCCGGTAATGCCGTGCTGGTGACGAACTTCAGCTATCGCCTGAGCGATTGCCAAAATATGGGCTTCATTAAAACTGTGGCGCAATGAGCTGCCACGATGGCCTGACGTCCCAAATTTGACCGCATGGGCCTGATTTTCAGCATCAGGTTGCAATACATAATATTGCGACGTCAACTGAGCAACATTAATCAAATCGCTTTGCTGAGCAGCTTGCCCGGCACGAGGGTGATTAGCCACAGTTACTACTCCCTATCTATCCATCATTGTGCAAATTGCAGGAGTATTCACGGCCTGCAACTCCAACTTCTTGGGGTATCGTTTCAACGAAATTAGATAGTTCCACACACCTTGTCAGTCAAATCCGGCGGGAACTGCATCGCCAGCATGATATGTTGCACCATACTGCGTTTACGCTCGGTATTAGTATTGGTAATAACCCAGTATGGCGTACCAGGTACGTGTTTAGGTTTGGTGTGTGTCCCGTTTTGCAACAAAGTTTGTTGATCACCGGCAAAATAGACCCGGGTACGACCATATAAAGACTCCGTTGCCTCGGCAAATGCCTGAGCATCTAAGGTATATAAAGTCGAAAGCACCAACATAAAGCGGTTAACCGCCCGATTTTGCTCAGCATACTCATCAGATAACAGTAATTCACGTACCGCGCGAACCCTATCCTTTGGTGCTGGAGCCGTCGCTGTTTTGGCGACATCATGACCGGCAACACTATGGGTAGATAAGCCAGGTACCGGCTGACCGGCCGTAAACTTCAACATGCGCCGTAAAATGTCGGACGCACTCTCGCCAATGTGTTGCGTATGGCTGGCAATATAGCGATAAAGTTCTTCGTCGAGTTCAATAGTTTTCATCTTTATCCAGTACGGTTTTCTACTTTCTTATGCATATCTTAGGATTATAAAGTCAAAGCGCGCTAACGAGTACCTTTATCATGGCTTTATCCGCGATAAAACCCTAATACATCAGCCACGACTGAATAATCCACATGAACCCTAATCGTGAGCAGCACACCCTCGCGCAGTCATGATACCCTAACCACAATATCTCTCAGTATGAACTTCGCCATGAAATTAAACTTCCGCCAACAAAACGCACTTTCTCCCACTTCTTCCCTGCCGATCATCTTGATTCATGGGTTATTTGGTAACCTCGATAACCTCGGTGTATTAGCTCGCGACTTACATAAAGACCATGATGTTATCCAGGTCGATTTGCGCGATCACGGTTTATCCCCGCGATCACCCGAAGTGAATTACCCCGATATGGCACAGGATGTGCTGGAACTGATGGACAGGCTTGAGATAAAAAAAGCGATTATTATTGGGCATTCCATGGGGGGAAAAGTGGCGATGGCCATGACAGCAATTGCGCCCGACCGTATCGAAAAACTGATAGCCATAGATGTCGCACCCATCGATTATCAAGTGCGCCGCCATGATCAAATTTTCACCGCTATCAATGCAGTCAGTGCTGCGGGTGTGACTCAACGCCAGGAAGCCGCTCAACTGATGCGCGAATCAATAAAAGAAGAAGGTGTTATTCAGTTCTTATTGAAATCATTCCATAACGGTGAGTGGCGGTTTAACGTGCCCGCATTGTGGGATCAATACGAAAATATTGTTGGCTGGCAACCCATTCCCCCCTGGCCACATCCCATTTTGTTTATTCGCGGTGAACTGTCACCTTATATTCAAGACAGCTATCGCGATGAGATTGCCCGTCAATTCCCACAAGCACGCGCCCATGTTGTCGCCGGAACCGGACACTGGGTGCATGCAGAAAAACCAGATTCTGTCTTACGTGCCATTCACCGCTTTATTGATGAAGAGAGTGATGAAGATAGCACTGGCGAAAAATAGCGCTGAGTAAAAAACGAACCGCGCGCGATGGATGTTGATTAAAAATCATACCCTGGGGAAAAGAAATGTATTTCCTGTGGAAAAATTGTGCAAAAAAGAGTGAATTAGCCCAATCTAATCACAGTAAGGCATTGTCGTTGCTCGGTTGGCTAGGGTATTATGGCGCGCTATAAATTTGCTCCGATATTTGGTAGCAAATGCAAATTCAGGCTGTTGGTTCATACCCAATTGAAGGGTTGTTGTGATGTTATAAGCAGCACCAACTCAGAAAGGTATCGGCCTGAAACGTGTAAACCGAATCGTCAGAAATTTCTGATGTAAATCCCTTGTAGTACCGCTACCTATGGCAAAAGAACAAACGGATCGCACGACGCTGGATCTGTTCGCAGATGAACGCCGTCCGGGGCGCCCGAAAACAAATCCATTATCGCGTGATGAACAGCTTAGAATTAATAAGCGAAATCAACTACGGCGCGATAAAGTACGTGGTTTACGGCGCGTGGAACTGAAAATTAATGCCGATGCCGTCGACACTCTCAATAGTCTTGCAGAGCAACGCAACATCAGCCGTAGTGAACTGATTGAACAGATGTTATTGGCTCAATTGGCGCACTCACAAGAAGGGTTTTAACCCTATCGGTTATCACGACGGCGTGGCGTAAGTGATTACGCCACGCCAATATCCCTATCCCAAATTTTAGAAAGTTTCCCAGTTTGCGTTGTTGTCTACCTTGGCAATAGGCGCTGTCGTTAATACCGTAGCCCGAGGTTTAGCTACCGATTTTGTCCGCACATCATCTGATTGCAATTTAAACACTGCCACTGCTTGGTTTAACTGAGTCGCTTGTTCCTCTAGCGCGGCAGCCGCGCGTGAGGCTTGCTGTACCAACGCAGCATTTTGCTGAGTCACACTGTCCATTTCAGCCACTGCCTGCCCGACCTGAGTGATACCTTTGCTTTGCTCATCTGACGCCGATGCTATCTCACCCATTAAATCGGTGACATTGGTGATGGAACGAACAATTTCATCCATAGTTATCCCGGCACTTTCTACCAAAGCCGAACCACTACTCACCCGGTTAACGGACTCGGTTATCAAGCTATCAATCTCTTTTGCCGCTTGAGCACTGCGCTGGGCCAAATTACGGACTTCACTGGCAACCACCGCGAAACCGCGACCTTGTTCACCTGCTCTGGCCGCTTCAACGGCAGCATTCAGTGCCAGAATATTAGTCTGGAAAGCGATACTGTTAATCACTGTTGTAATTTCAGCTATCTTACGTGAACTGGCTGAAATCTCATCCATGGTATGAACCACATCAGCCACCAGCGCCCCGCCTTTTTTGGCGGTAATAGAAGCATTAGCTGCCAATTGGCTGGCATGATGCGCATTATCTGCGTTATGTTTCACCGTTGCCGTCAACTGCTCCATACTGGCGGCCGTCTCTTCCAATGCGGCGGCCTGCTGCTCAGTTCGCGATGATAAATCTGTATTACCGGCTGAAATTTCTGCCGCCCCGTGATAAATCCCATCAGTGCTACTGCGGATAGCTTTTACCGTATTGGCCAAACTGGCTTGCACATCACGTAGCAGCGGAAACAATTTGCCAACGCAATTACGACCAAAATCGGTAATGGGCTGGCCCAGCTGGCCGGAAGCAATCACGCGAAAATGTGCACGAATATCATCCAATGGGCGAACCAGGTTAGCCAACAGGTAGCGATCGGTTGCCAGTAAAATCACTAATCCGGCCACTAAAGCAGAAATTAATGTCATGCTGCTCACTTTTGTCAGGTGAGCAAACTGCTCTTTAGCCACCCCGATAGCCTTGGATGCAGCTTGATTAAAATTCTCCGCAACAGAGCCATATTGCCGGCTCAGCGCTGGCACTGTCTTTTTAGCTAAATCCTGATAGGCCGCGCTATTGTTCGCCATTGCCGCCTGATACAGCGGAGTGACACCTTGATCAATTAATCCGCTCCACCCATCAATCACCCCATTTACCAATGTAGGATCAATCTGTGCATGGTCAATGGCTTTAAACTGCGCCAACTTCTGTTTCAGATTTTCAAGTGCTGCATTGGATGATTTGAGTTCCTTATCTGCATCCGCAATATTGCCGCTCTGACGGTAATCGACTGAGCGGGCAAGACGTGTCACCATCCGAAAATATTGATCCGTCCCCTGATTGACCAAATTCATGTTTTCAACCAACACACTATTAGCATTAGAGGATTGAGTCAGTTGATTCAGCGATAGCAACGTATAACCAGATACACCGCCCCATAGCAGGCAAAATGCCCCAAGCACCCAAAGTAACGCGGCTCTGATAGAAATATTTCTTAAAAACTGCATGTTTGTTCTCCTTCACTGCAAATTGCAACCATTCGGTTACACCGCTGTTATCGGCAATGAGGTTATAAGGTTGAGCCACTCACAAAAATTTAATATCGCATAATCTTGATATCGGCCGGACGAGGTTTTCTGGCACTATATGGCCCTATACATGTGTTATATTATTGGGCCAAACGCTCAGTAATTTGCATAACAATTTGAATTTAAAAGGTATTAAGTTATATGGCAACTGTAGGCATTTTCTTTGGCAGCGATACTGGCAATACCGAAAACATTGCCAAGATGATCCAAAAGCAACTGGGTAAAGATGTTGCTGAGGTTCACGACATTGCCAAAAGCACTAAAGAAGATTTAGAAGGCTTTGATATTCTGCTCATCGGCATCCCAACCTGGTATTACGGTGAAGCTCAATGTGATTGGGATGATTTCTTCCCGACACTGGAAGAAATTGATTTCAACGGCAAATTGGTGGCTATATTTGGCTGTGGCGATCAGGAAGATTATGCAGAATATTTCTGTGATGCGATGGGAACCGTGCGCGATATCATCGAACCACGCGGTGCTGCTATCGTCGGTCACTGGCCAACCGCTGGCTACCACTTTGAAGCGTCTAAAGGCTTGGCGGATGACGATCACTTTATTGGTTTAGCCATTGATGAAGATCGTCAGCCAGAATTGACAAATGAGCGCGTTGAAGCTTGGGTAAAACAGATCAGCGAAGAACTGAATCTGGCCGAAATTACCGGTTAATTTGTCATGTCGGAAACGCGGGGATGAAATTTAATATTGCCACGCGTTTCCGTTGCTTCTATCCCTCTGGTTATACTCTGTTAAGCCACCCACAAATCCGCACTTTCATCCGTGCAAAATGAAAATAAACTGCTACAAATTTGTAACCTTATACTTTGCAGTCATATACTTAAATTATGCAACAATCCCATTCATCAATACATTGCATGATTAATCGGGCAAAGTGTGCAATTATATCTTTGTTAACAACCACGGTTTTCATTTGGGGCTAGCAGTTCTATAATGAGACGCAATTGAGAATATTGCGCCACGGATGTCATAGGCTGAACAGCCTTAATTTGAATCGATAGTAACAGGACTGAATCCGCATGACTGACAACAACAAAGCCTTAAAAAACGCAGGCCTTAAAGTAACACTGCCACGGCTTAAAATTCTGGAAGTGTTGCAAGATCCGGTGTGCCATCACGTCAGCGCGGAAGATCTTTATAAAAAGCTGATCGATATCGGTGAAGAAATTGGTTTAGCAACGGTTTACCGTGTACTGAACCAGTTTGATGATGCCGGTATTGTTACCCGCCATAATTTCGAAGGCGGCAAATCAGTCTTTGAGCTGACGCAGCAACATCATCACGATCATCTGATTTGCCTGGATTGCGGCAAAGTGATCGAATTTAGTAATGAATCCATTGAATCGCTTCAACGTGAAATTGCTAAACAACATGGTATCAAGCTGACCAATCACAGTCTGTATCTGTACGGCCACTGTGAAAGCGGCGATTGCCGTGAAAATGAATCTGCGCACGATAAAAGATAATGTCGTTTTATCGCGTTGACTTATAAAGATTTTAAGCGCTGCTGAAATAAATAATCCGCAAGATGGCCGCCTTTCCCGCTCAGTTACCCAAGTGCAACTCGGTTGGGAGTCAGGTGGTCATTCTTATTTATACCCTTCACCCTTGAAGCCGCTGGGTTGTTAGTTATTCTAATTCCCCCTAATCACTGACGTAGGTGATTTATTCGCTTGCCACCCCACTTATCTGCAATTCCAATGACTTTGGGTATACACCCTATTGCTACCTCCATAAATTTAAAACAAAAAAAACCCCGGACTTGCCGGGGGAAAACCATCAACTCAACTTCACTTAATAGTGTTTACCTAAACCTCAGCAAACAGGAGTTAACATCAGACACAGCACTTTGACAGCAATAATCAAACCTTAACCGGCTCCGCACGACTACTACGTTTACCATCCGGGCTGGTGGAACGAATCAATACGTCGCCACTGACTTTCGGTTGTGCTTTGGCATCATACTGCTGCCATTGTTTTCCGCCATCAGTGGAATACTCGATAATCAGACCCGGTAAGGAGATATTAGCTTCCAATTCCCCGCCAACAACTCGCGCCCCTGGAACTGGCAAGCGATAAGCCACTCCGGCTTTATCCAGTTTCGCCAATTCACGTTGGCCCATAATATTGGCAAAACGCTGCCAATCGGAACTCAACGCCTTGGTGTCAACCCTATGCGTTACGCCACCTTGGTACTCACGACCGGCTTTATAATCCTGCTCCCAAGACGCACGATGCCAGGCACGTTCGGCCAGTGGTAATACTCGAGGGAAAATCATGTATTCCATTTGTTCATCAGTTCGTACTGTTTCATTCCATGATTGAACGGAAATACCGTGCACACCCGGCCAAGGTTTATCACTTTTAGCACTGAAATGATTACCGTCACGGTCGACCGATGTTTCCGCGTTTTGTGGCATATTATCCGGCGCGAAACTAAAGACTTTGGCTTCGTCGCTGAAGCGAGTCGCCCAGTAATAACCGCGCTCATTTGGGTTAACTTCATATGGCATGTCGAAATAGACATAATCCGGATTCGACGCGACCACTTCATAGCCTTTATTGGCCCAATCATTGATTGAGTCAGCGCCGCCCCAATAGAGAGTATCCCAGAAGTTAACGCCAACACGTTTAGTGGCAAAGTCTTTCGACGACTTGGCATCTTTAAGGCCATCTTGCCAGGCTTGCATTTTCTCAATGCCATGGGCATTCACCAACTTGCTGACTTCAATCGCAAAGTGGCTGGAAAGATGCTCAACATCCTGAATTTTGCCTTGCTTGACCATATCCTGACAAACTTGCGATTTAGCCCACGGCTTATCTTCCACACTTTTATCAATAATGCCCTTGCCCGGCTCAATGGTGCCATTTTTATCCTGGAACCCTGCCCCCAGACGGATGTTCTTCGCCTCATCACCACCAAAATGCCAGGTGGTCAATGGCATACCGGCTTCTTTGTGCATCTGCGCCATTTCGCCGATCACTTTGTCGACAAAACGTTTAGACGAATCCAGACATGGGTTGAGATAACTTTTGCGTTCATAGAACTGAACAGAAGTCGTGTTGGAATCATCTGTCGGGTCAACCAGGCGGAACTCGTTGGCTTCTTTTTCCTTACCCTGCTTCATCAAATTGTTGTAACGAGCTTCCATCGAGACGACGGCTGCACGCGCGTGGGCGGGCATATCAATCTCAGGAATGACCTCAATTTGGCGGGCTTTCGCGTATTTCAAAATGTCGATGTAATCATCACGGGTAAAGTGACCCGAGCCCAAATTATTGCTATCCGGGCCTGAGCCCAATTGCGGCAGTAAGCAGGTGTTTTCCGTTAAATCGTGGCAACGCTTGCTGCCCACATCGGTCAGTTCTGGCAGGCCTGGTATCTCAATACGCCAGCCTTCATCATCACTCAGATGGAAGTGGAATTTGTTCAGCTTGTAAGCGGCCATCTGATCAAGCAAACGCAATACTGCATCTTTAGTTTTGAAGTTACGCCCTACATCCAGGAAAACACCACGGTATTCAAAGCGTGGCGCATCTTTGGCATCCAATGTCGCAATCTTCTTGCTACCATCAGTCGGTACTAAAGAAAGAATGGATTGCAGGCCGTAAAACACACCTGTTGGGTCAAAACCAATCACTTGCGCGCCCTTTTCACCGATTTTCAGCTCATATGCGCCTGAAACGGCTAAGTCACCTTTAAAGGCAGACGGCTGAATCAAGGTTTTAATCGGGAACCCCGTTGCACCCAACTTCAAGCCAAGTAATGCAAAACGCTGCGCCGCCGCCTCAGCAGCCGGTTTGGGCAAAGTGCTCAGGTCAAGCGCCACACCTTGACTCAAATCGGCATCTTGTTGGTGAACCTTCACTTCCATTGGTGTCGGGATAATCTGCCCGCGCAGGTTAGCTGCCGTTAATGTTTTCACGGCCTCATTTTTGACGAAGCGAGATTCCGGTGTCATTAATACGTTATTGTCGTCTTTAGTACGCTTCCACTGATCGCCCGTAAACTGAGTCAGATATTCATTAATATCTTCAGTATCAGTACTTTTCAGAACTTTTGGTTTTGCATCACCCGAAGTGGCATACCAGCGCGGCATAAAGTCGGTGGCAAATAACTGCCAGTATTCGCCGGTGATCGGGATTTCAACCGCCTGATTGGCAGGGAAACCAGTAAATTTGGCGGTAGGTTCAATTTTATGTAGATCACCCGTCAGGTGAGTAATTTTAAACTGATCATTATCTACGGTGAGAATTTGACGAATACTATGGAAGTAAATGGCCCAGTCCTGGCCTTTGATCTCATCCCCAGTATTGGTCAGAGTAATCACTACTTTATTACATGATGCCCAGTCAGCTCCCAACTTGGCGCAATCTACGCCATTTTCAGCTGCGCGGTTATCCAACACTTTATAATTAACTGTCAAAGCGCTGAGTTGATCAACAATCTGTTGATTGGCGGCATCTGCATGGGCAGCGCCCATCAAGCCAAAGGTTGCGGTGATTGCCGCTAACGCATTTAATCTGAATTTGTTCATCACTAACCTCATCCATAATGAATAACCGCTGCCAAAGTCGCTACTGAAGTATTGCCGCTGACAGAATTATTGTTAGATCAATCGTTGTTAAAACAATTATTGTTAAATCAATTGTTGTTAAATCAATTGTTGTTGCGAATTTCTTGCCAAAGTTTGCCGCACTGCGCGTCATAGGCTTGACCATTGCCAGTGTGGGCCGCATCAATACAGCGCTGGTAATCCAGTACCCGTACTGTTTCTTTGTCGGTAAAGGCTTGATGCGCCTTCTCTTGTTTCAAAACGTTCAGTACCGCTTTGCAAGGGATCAGCCTTTCTGGTTGACCTTCGCTAGCATTGATACAAGCGCTGTATGCTTGCTTAAGTTTGCTGTCTTCCGGCTGAATGGGAGTTTGTGGGGCACAAGCACTTAATCCCATGACTGCGGCGATGATAAAAAGGATTTTTTTCATGGTGGCACTCCATTATGTCCCCGGCACAGCGGCCGGGGATGGCAATCAAAAGGGGAAAAATCAGAAGATCGTAAATGGTGCAATCACGATGAATTTAACGTCTTTTTCATCCTGGAATACGTTGCCGAAACCGCCACCATAACTTGGAATGTTGGTGTGGTTGTCGTACATGGTGTAGTGCAGTTTGAATAATGTGCCTTTAGCACGGCCTTCTTGCAGGGTGTAAAGAATGTCAAAGTTCCATGCAGATTCTTTCAAACGGGTATTTTGGTCATAAATTGGGTTGGTGCTCGGTTTGGCATCCCAACCATAAGCATAGGAAGTCCCGACTGACCAACCGGCCAAATTCCAGTTTTTCAGGTCATACATCACGCCACCAAACAACGCTTTTTCACCGTTGGCGTTAAAGTCAGAGCGCGAATCCCACCACACGTCTAAGCGACCATTGGAGGTGGCGTAGCCCGGAGTCATACGTTGCAAGAAGTAGCCTTGGTTGCCGTCAGCTTTGGCCCAGGTACCTTCCAGACGCAAATCAAATGGCCCGGTGGTGTAACCCAGAGTCAATGCTTGCAACCAGGCAAGACCGTCATAGACGTCATTAACATCTTTGAAGCCGCCATCAACTTTGTCTTTTGCACCATAGAACTGATAAGACGTCCGCAGATCATTACCCGCAACCGGGAAAGCATAAGAGGCTTTCGCAAAGTATTGATCCATGTAATCTTTGGCTTGACCGAATGCTGCTTCCAGTACTAGCTTGTTTTTAAAGTCATATTTGGCGCCAATTGAGTGCAGATAACTGATACCAGTTTTGCCATCAGCTTGACGGAAGTTGTACATGTTCTGATACCACGGCGCTTTATATTCATCAGTCCACATGTATGACATGGACAATGCGCCCGCCGTATCAAAATCAAATTTCGCACCACCTTCAGCACCGCGGTAGGTGCCCGGCATAAAGCTCCAGTGTGGGGCTAGCAGGGTCTGACCAGTGGGTTGGATATAACCACCACGCGCCCAGAAATCACCTAATTTGAATTTGGCGGCGGCTTTGTAAATACTCACACCACTCTTATCGCCGGTCCATTTTTCGTCCCAACGGGTTTTGGCATCACTGAAACCAATTTCGTTTGGTGCCGCTGGGCCACTGTTGGTCATTTCAACTGCGCCGAAAGCGGCTAAGTCGATACCGAACATATCTGCGGCATAACCGGAAGAGAAGTCCAGATTGGCGTTAAATGTGGAGTGGTGCAGGTTAGCGACATACTTGCCATACTCTGCGCTACCTGGCGTTAAATCCTTACGGTCACGCTGACGCTGCCAATAGTAAATACCACCCGTCAGTGATGAATCATCAACAAAGCCTTCTGCCTTGGCCTCTGGGGCTGCCATAAACCCCGTTCCTAACAATGCACCCGCGACTGCGAGCGCTAATGTTTTACGTTTAGCACCGTGCGTAACCATATGAAAAAATTCCTCTTTGACATCACATTTAAAGTGCCGCCCCTGTGTCCACCACAGCTCACAGGTTTAGCCTCAAAAAACCCTAGTGGGTAAAGTTTTGCTGGGAAGAAATCCCACCAGCAGTTGTTCATAAAAAAACCAACTTCGCTGTCGAAATACACACTGGTGAAGATTACTGCTGGAATACAGACTATTTTTCGCGACGCGAATTATCAATCAAAAATGAAGCTAATTATTCAAAGTATGACAATGAGCACATAACTGTGAAAAAATATTACAGAGTTCACAAAAGCTTAAAAAACAATGCATAACATGATTTTTAAAGAGCAGAATCGTTCCATATTGACATCTTGAATGGTTTCAGCTGAACCAATAAAACATAAGATTTATACGAGGAAAACAGTGTTATTTTCCCAGTTAATTCGTAAAGCGAATATTTAAGAAAGACTTACAGAACGCCGCTTAAGGGGGAGAAAAGAATGTAATCTGTTGAGATTGACCAAAGAATAGGACGGGACGGAGAGGAAATTGAAACAACCGAGTCATGTTTAGTAAAACTAACAATGACTGGATATGGACATAAAAAAAGCGTGGACTAAGCCACGCCAATTGAGGTAAATCGGAGGACTAAAATCAGTTAGTCACCTTAGCCGCCCAGGTATCACGCAGACCGACAGTGCGGTTAAATACCAACGCATCTGGCCGTGAATAGTGGCTATCAGCACAGAAATAACCTTCACGTTCAAACTGATAATTTTTTTCTGGTACCGCACCAGCCAAGCTTGGCTCAACAAAGCCCTGACGGATAATCAAAGACTCAGGGTTGATGGTGGATAAGAAGTCTTCCGCCGCCGCTGGGTTTGGTACACTAAACAAACGGTCATATAAACGGATTTCAGCAGGCAATGCATGCTTAACAGAAACCCAATGGATAACCCCTTTCACTTTACGGCCGTCGGCAGGGTCTTTATTTAAAGTTTCTGCGTCATAGCTGCAATAAAGTGTCGTGACATGACCTTCGGCGTCTTTCTCAACACGCTCGGCTTTGATGACATAAGCATTACGCAGGCGCACTTCTTTACCCAGCACCAGACGCTTGTATTGCTTATTGGCTTCTTCACGAAAATCAGCGCGATCGATATAAATCTCACTGTCGAAAGGTACCTGACGGGTGCCCATATCCGGATTATTCGGATGATTTGGCATGGTCAGCCACTCTTCCCCTGCCGCACGATTCTCGATAACCACTTTAATTGGATCCAGAACAGCCATAGCCCGTGGCGCATTTTCGTTCAGATCATCACGGATACAGGATTCCAGCGCCATCATCTCAACGTTGTTATCCTGCTTGGTCACACCGATACGGCGGCAGAATTCACGAATTGATGCTGCGGTGTAACCACGGCGACGCAAACCAGAAATGGTTGGCATACGCGGGTCATCCCAGCCCTCGACTACCTTCTCGGTCACCAATAGGTTCAGCTTACGCTTAGACATAATGGAGTATTCGAGATTCAGACGAGAGAACTCATACTGACGTGGATGGCATTCAATAGAGATATTATCCAGCACCCAATCATACAAGCGACGGTTATCCTGGAACTCCAAAGTACAAAGTGAATGCGTAATCCCTTCAATCGCATCAGAAATGCAATGGGTGAAGTCATACATCGGGTAGATGCACCACTTGTTACCAGACTGGTGATGTTCGGCAAATTTAATGCGGTACAACACCGGATCACGCATCACAATGAACGGTGACGCCATGTCAATTTTTGCGCGCAAGCATGCGGTGCCTTCAGCAAAGCCACCGGCACGCATTTTTTCAAACAGCGCCAGGTTCTCTTCCACACTGCGGTCGCGATACGGGCTATTTTTACCCGGCGCAGTCAGTGTGCCGCGATATTCGCGCATCTGCTCAGGCGTTAATTCATCAACATACGCCAGGCCCTTGTTAATCAGCTCTACAGCGTACTGGTACAATTGGTCAAAATAGTCTGAGGAGTAACGCACATCACCGCTCCAGGTGAAGCCTAGCCACTCTACGTCGCGTTTAATTGACTCCACAAACTCCACATCTTCTTTCACTGGGTTGGTGTCGTCGAAACGCAGATTGCATTGCCCCTGGTAGTCTTGCGCAATACCAAAGTTCAGGCAAATAGACTTCGCATGGCCAATATGCAAGTAGCCATTTGGCTCCGGCGGGAAGCGGGTATGAACCGACGTGTGTTTGCCGCTGGCTAAATCTTCGTCAATGATCTGACGGATAAAATTACTTGGGCGGGCTTCTGCCTCACTCATTGTTCTATTCCTCAATGCAAACGCAACAAATATAACCGCATATAATCCAACAAGCCCGACTTGGAAACAACCGTTTGTTACAGGAAATAAAACAAAAAAACGGGAAGAGATTGCTCTCTTCCCGTTGGTTCAGCTAAAAGTTAAATCGGTTATTCAGGACAGCAGTCCCTTTTCACCGTCGGGCTAAAGCCAATTATTTGCTCTGAATCTCAAACAGCTGGCTTTGACCGGCGACCACCGAACCACCCGCCAACACCGAGATACCGGCATAGTCATCAATATTACTGACAACAACTGGGCTAATCATTGAGCGCGCATTAGCGTTCAGGTAAGCCAAGTCCAGCTCAAGCACCGGTTGACCAGCAACTACAGTGGCACCTTCTTCAACCAGACGTGCAAAGCCCTGGCCGTTCAGTTTCACCGTATCAATCCCGATATGTACCACAATTTCAGCGCCGGTTTCAGTTTCCAGACAGAAAGCATGGTCAGTGTTGAAGATTTTTACGATGGTGCCGTTTGCCGGAGCAACCACAGTTTTATCCGTTGGACGAATGGCAATACCCTCACCGACAGCTTTGCTGGCAAAGGCTTCATCAGGAACCTCTTCCAAAGCAACCACATCACCGGTAATCGGAGAAACCAATACCAAAGAGGCAGCTTTCGCGGTGTTAATGACAGCCTGAGGCTTGGCCGCAGCAGGAGCAGTGGCGCTACTTGCCGCAGGAACCGGGCCACTGGCCAACACGTTACGCATTGCCGAAGCAATCAGTTCCGCACGGGTACCAACAATCACTTGCACACTTTGTTTGTTCAGACGAATAACACCAGAAGCGCCTAAGCGTTTGGCAACACCGTCATTCACCAATGCAGAATCTTTCACGTTCAAACGCAGACGGGTGATACATGCATCAATCCCTGTCAGGTTGTCTGAGCCGCCGATGGCTCCAATGTAACGACGCGCCAGACCATTAATTTCGCTTTCGTTAACTTCTGGAGTTTTATCAACATTGACGTCATAACCATCTTCTTCACTACCTTCAACTGCCAGTTCACGACCAGGAGTCAGCAAGTTGAATTTCTTGATGGTGAAACGGAACACCACGTAGTAAATCGCGAAGAACACCAGACCTTGTGGGATCAACATGTACCAGTGTGTCGCCAGCGGGTTGCGGGAAGACAACACCATATCCACCAGACCGGCACTGAAACCAAAGCCTGCAATCCAATGCATACTGGCTGCAATGAACACAGAAATCCCGGTCAGCACGGCATGGATAAAGTACAACACAGGGGCAACGAACATGAAGGAGAATTCAAGTGGTTCAGTGATACCGGTGAAGAAGGCTGCAAATGCCCCCGCCAACATGATACCGGCCACTTTTGCTCTGTTTTCCGGACGCGCACAGTGATAAATCGCCAGCGCAGCACCAGGTAAACCAAACATCATGATTGGGAAGAAACCAGCCTGATAACGACCAGTGATACCGACAACAGCTTTACCGCTATCGATGGACTGTTGGCCACCCAGGAAGTTAGGGATATCGTTAATACCGGCAACGTCAAACCAGAACACAGAGTTCAAGGCGTGATGCAGGCCGACTGGGATCAGTAAGCGGTTGAAGAAGGCATAAATACCTGCACCCACAGAACCCATATCTTTGATGTACTCACCGAAAGTCACCAATGCGTTATAAATCAGTGGCCAAACGTACATCAGAATGAAGGCAACCACGATCATCAGGAAAGACGTCAGAATCGGAACCAGACGGCGACCACTGAAGAAGGAAAGTGCTTTTGGCAATTCAACGCCGCTGAAGCGGTTATACAACTCAGCTGAGATGATACCTACCAGAATACCCACGAACTGGTTGTTGATTTTGCCGAAGGCAGCTGGAACCTGATCAACCGGAATCTTTTGAATCATCGAAACCGCGGCTGGCGAACACAGCGTCGTCAACACCAGGAAGCCGACAAAGCCGGTCAGTGCAGCAGCACCGTCTTTATCTTTTGACATACCATAAGCCACACCAATGGCGAACAGCACGGACATATTATCGATGATGGCGGCACCGGACTTGATAAACAATGCCGCTAGCGCATTATCACCTCCCCAGCTGACTGGGTCTATCCAGTAGCCCACACCCATCAATATCGCGGCTGCAGGCAGTGTGGCCACTGGGACCATCAAAGCCCGACCCACTTTTTGCAAGTAACTAAGAATATTCACCTTTCCCCCTATTCGTCCGATATCGGACCCTTTAAGTAGTTTATTTATTTGATTCACTACCTTTTAGAAAAACGCATGGCACATCTTTATTTATTCACGGCACGCTATTTATTCACGATACAAATGACTCATTCCGGAGTGTAAAAAATTTATTTCGTAACGCAAATTAAAACCCCCTATTTTGTGATAAATGTCACCAAAAACCAGTCAAAAAGCACCAATAGACTAGCCATGACACAAAACTTATTTTATCATTCGAAAAATGAACAAAGCATTGTACCAACGCATGAGTCAAAATCTGAGTTACGCTTAGCTGAATGATTCAATCCGCGTAGAGTATAGCCACTATTAGCAATCAAAGAGGTGCAAGATGAGACTTATCCCACTGAAAAACACCACAGAAGTTGGTAAATGGGCCGCACGTTATATCGTTAACCGCATCAATGCATTTAAACCGACCGCTGATCGCCCATTTGTTCTGGGGCTGCCAACTGGCGGCACACCGATGGAAGCGTATAAGCACTTGGTTGCGCTGTATAAAGCCGGTGAAGTGAGTTTCAAAAATGTGGTCACTTTCAACATGGATGAATATGTTGGGCTGCCGCAAGAGCACCCGGAAAGCTACTACACCTTCATGCACAGCAACTTCTTTGATCATGTGGATATCCCTGCTGAAAACATCAATCTTCTTAATGGTAATGCGCCTGATATCGATGAAGAATGTCGCCGTTACGAAGAAAAGATTAAGTCTTATGGCAAAATTCACCTGTTCATGGGTGGCGTAGGCGTTGACGGCCACATTGCCTTTAATGAACCGGCGTCCTCTTTAGCTTCTCGTACTCGCATCAAAACGCTGACCGAAGAAACTCGCGAAGCAAACTCACGTTTCTTTGGTGGTGATGCAAACCTCGTGCCGAAATATGCACTTACTGTAGGTGTGGGCACTCTGTTGGATGCAGAAGAAGTGATGATTCTGGTGACTGGCCGTGGCAAAGCACAAGCCTTGCAAGCCGCAGTTGAAGGCAGTATCAACCACATGTGGACCATCAGTTGCCTGCAACTGCATGCGAAAGCCATCATGGTGTGCGATGAACCTTCGACTATGGAATTGAAGGTTAAAACTGTAAAATATTTCAGCGAATTAGAAGCTGAAAACATCAAGAATCTGTAACAGTTATTAGGGGGTTAAGATGTACGCTTTAACTCACGGCCGTATTTATACCAGCCATGAAGTACTGGATAATCACGCTGTTGTCGTGGCTAACGGATTGATCGAACGTATCTGTCCTGCCGATGAACTTCCGGCTGGCATTGAGGTACGCGACTTGGGTGGCGCCATCCTGGCCCCCGGTTTTATTGATGTTCAGCTTAATGGCTGCGGGGGGGTGCAATTCAATGATTCGCTTGAAGCCATCTCCGAAAAGACGCTGGAAATTATGCAGCGCGCGAATGAAAAGTCAGGCTGTACTAGTTTCCTGCCGACACTCATTACTTGCAGTGATGAATACATGAAGCACGGCATTGATGTCATGCGTTCATATCTGCAAAAAAACCAGCATCAGGCTTTGGGTCTGCATCTGGAAGGGCCTTATATCAGCCCTCAAAAGAAAGGGACTCATAACCCAGCGTTTATTCGTAAACCTAGCGCTGAAATGATTGATTATCTGTGCGCCAATGCCGATGTGATCACTAAAGTGACCTTGGCTCCTGAAATGGTTGATGCCAAATATATTCGTCAACTGACAGAAGCCGGTATTTTGGTTTCCTCCGGCCATTCAAACGCGACGTATCAGCAAGCTCGTCAAGGTTTTGCTGCCGGTATCCGCTTTGCAACGCACCTATATAATGCAATGCCTTACATTTCCGGGCGCGAGCCGGGCCTGATTGGGGCGATTTTTGATACGCCAGAAGTGTACACAGGTGTCATTGCGGATGGTTTGCATGTGGATTGGGCCAATATTCGTAATGCTAAGCGATTGAAAGGTGAGAAATTAGTACTGGTAACTGATGCAACTGCACCAGCAGGTGCTGAAATTGATCAATTTATTTTTGCTGGTAAAACAATATACTATCGCGATGGTTTATGTGTGGATGAAAATGGCACATTAAGCGGTTCAGCACTGACCATGATAGAAGCGGTCCAAAATAGTGTTGAGCATGTGGGCATCGCGCTAGACGAAGCATTGCGTATGGCCACACTTTATGCGGCCCGAGCGATTGGCGTGGATAAGCAGTTAGGGAGTATTGAAGCCGGCAAAGTGGCCAACCTGACTGCCTTTACCCGCGATTATAAAATCACTAAAACCATCGTTAATGGTAACGAGGTTTTAAAATAAGCGAGTAATTTTATTGATGAGCACCGGCGGACAGTCACAAATTGGTAATGTGGATCTTGTGAAACAACTCAATGGTGCCGTGGTATATCGGCTCATTGACCAGCAAGGCCCGATTTCGCGCATTCAAATTGCCGATCTCAGCCAGCTAGCTCCCGCCAGTGTCACCAAGATTACTCGTCAACTGTTGGAGCGCGGGCTGATCAAAGAAGTCGATCAGCAAGCCTCCACCGGTGGTCGCCGCGCAATTTCTATCGTGACAGAAAACCGTCAGTTCCATACCATCGCTGTCCGCCTGGGCCGCCATGATGCCACTATTACGCTGTTTGATATGAGCGGCAAGTCGCTGGGTGAAGAGCACTATTCCCTGCCAGAGCGCACGCAAGAAACTCTCGAACATGCATTATTTAATATCATCAGTCAGTTTATTGAAGCTTATCAGCGCAAATTACGTGAACTGATCGCTATCGCCGTCATCCTCCCTGGTCTGGTTGAACCGAGCAAAGGTATCGTGCGCTATATGCCACATATCAGTGTTAGCAATTGGCCGTTAGTCGAAAATCTGCAAAATCGTTTCAATGTCACCAGCTTTGTTGGCCACGATATTCGTAGTTTAGCGCTGGCTGAGCACTATTTTGGTGCAACTCGCGACTGCGAAGACTCTATTTTGGTTCGTCTGCATCGCGGTACCGGTGCCGGAATCATTGTTAACAGCCAAATATTTCTTGGCAGCAATGGTAACGTAGGCGAAATCGGTCATATCCAGATTGATCCATTGGGCGAGCGCTGCTATTGCGGTAATTTTGGTTGCCTGGAAACTGTCGCATCGAATGCAGCCATTGAAAACCGCGTACGCCACCTGCTCGCGCAGGGATATCCAAGCAAGTTAACATTGGATGATTGCCATATTAGTGCCATCTGCAAAGCGGCTAACAAAGGTGATTTGCTGGCAACTGAGGTGATTGAACATGTAGGCCGCTACCTGGGTAAAGCCATTTCTATCGCCATCAACTTGTTCAATCCGCAAAAAGTGGTCATTGCCGGTGAAATCATTGAAGCTGACAAAATCCTACTCCCCGCTATTCAAGGTTGTATTAATACGCAAGTGTTAAAAAACTTCCGCCAAAATCTACCGGTGGTCACCTCGCAGCTTGATCATCAATCAGCTATTGGGGCTTTTGCGCTGGCCAAGCGCGCCATGTTAAACGGTGTATTATTGCAACGCCTGTTAGAAAACTAATCATTTATGCACCCAATAGATTTCGAGTTACAGGCAGGCGGCAACGGAATGAACCCAAGGAGTTGAGATAACTCAATGAGTTGGGTAAGTGATGGCAGCCAACAGCCCTGTATCTTGAAAGATGACGGGCATAAGATAGTGGCAGGGTCAGTTTCATTATCGACCATGTTATAGTGACTCATTGCTGCGGCTAAAAGAGTAATTTAAACGATGACAATTAAAAGCGTTATTTGCGATATCGATGGTGTTTTGTTGCATGATAATCACCCCGTCCCCGGCGCTGATGTTTTTCTGGCCCGAATTCAAGAAGCCGGCATGCCGCTGGTTATTTTGACCAACTATCCGTCACAAACCGCTCAGGATCTGGCTAATCGTTTTAGTTCTGCCGGGCTGGAAGTGCCAGAAAGTGCTTTTTATACCTCGGCGATGGCAACAGCTGATTTTCTGCGCCGCCAGGACGGTAAGAAAGCTTATGTAGTAGGTGAAGGCGCATTAGTTCACGAATTGTATAAAGCTGGCTTTACCATTACCGATATAAATCCTGATTTTGTGATTGTGGGTGAAACCCGCTCATACAACTGGGACATGATGCATAAAGCAGCCTATTTCGTCGCCAATGGTGCGCGCTTTATTGCCACCAACCCCGATAGCCACGGCCACGGCTTTGCACCTGCTTGTGGAGCGTTGTGCGCGCCTATCGAGAAAATCTCTGGCCGTAAACCATTTTATGTCGGCAAACCTAGCCCGTGGATTATCCGCGCTGCACTCAATAAAATGCAGGCACATTCGGAAAGTACCGTCATTGTGGGTGATAACCTGCGTACCGACATTTTGGCCGGTTTCCAGGCGGGCCTTGAGACTATTTTGGTTCTTTCCGGCGTATCGACATTAACAGATATTGAAGCGATGCCATTCCGCCCAAGCTACGTTTACCCATCTGTTGCAGAAATTGACATCATCTAGTTTCTCGTTGGCGGTTCCGGCCGCCATACACCTTTTTTGTGATACTCCCCTTATCGCGCGACGCCCTTTTTTAGTGCAGCGCACCAAAGTTTCTTGCTAATTCTCCCCATTTTGGCGCATTTTCGTTATGTGTGTTCACCGCCATGCCAGCTATAGCGACAAATCTATCTCGCTCTAAATTGGCGTGTTTTTTGCATTACTTTCTACAAATTATTCGGATGAATGCATCGTCATGGGGCACAGCTTGCATCAATCAAAAGCAAGTGCACGAAAAACAGTTCCAGCGATGAACGACTCAAACTCAACATCATCACCGCCAAAGCAGAGAAGTTAGGGAGATTACTATGTGTTCTATTTTCGGGGTCCTCGACCTTAAAACTGACCCCATTGAGTTACGCAAAAAAGCGCTGGAAATGTCACGTCTAATGCGCCACCGCGGCCCGGACTGGTCAGGTGTATGGGCAAATGATAAAGCCATACTCGCCCATGAACGCTTATCTATTGTTGACGTCAATACTGGTGCCCAGCCCCTGTTTAACGCGGCGCACACACATATTCTGGCGGTCAATGGTGAAATTTATAATCATCAGGCATTACGCCAGCAATACGGCGACCGTTATAAATTCCAGACCGGTTCTGACTGTGAAGTCATTCTGGCGCTGTATCAGGAGAAAGGGCCTGAATTCCTTGACGACCTGCAAGGTATGTTCGCTTTCGTCCTATACGATACGGAAAAAGACGCTTACCTGATTGGGCGTGACCATCTGGGTATTATCCCGCTGTACATGGGCCACGACGAACACGGTAATATGTTTGTGGCTTCAGAAATGAAAGCCTTGGTTCCGGTTTGCCGTACCATCAAAGAATTCCCGGCCGGAAGCTATCTGTGGAGTCAGGATGGCGAAATTCGCGAGTATTATCATCGCGACTGGTTTGATTTCGATAATGTCAAAAACAATGTCACTGATAAAGTTGAACTGGCAAATGCGTTAGAAGATGCGGTTAAAAGTCATTTGATGTCCGACGTTCCTTACGGCGTGCTGCTCTCTGGCGGTCTGGATTCCTCGGTTATTTCGGCTATCACCAAAAAATTTGCGGCTCGTCGCGTAGAAGATGATGAACGCAGTGAAGCCTGGTGGCCACAATTGCACTCCTTCGCCGTAGGTTTGATAGGTTCACCGGATTTGCGCGCCGCGCAAGAGGTCGCCAACCATTTGGGTACCGTGCATCATGAAATTCACTTCACCGTGCAGGAAGGTCTGGATGCCATCCGTGATGTGATTTATCACATTGAAACTTATGATGTCACCACTATCCGCGCCTCAACACCAATGTACTTGATGTCACGTAAAATCAAGGCGATGGGTATCAAAATGGTGCTATCTGGCGAAGGTTCTGACGAAGTATTTGGCGGTTACCTCTATTTCCACAAAGCGCCAAATGCCAAAGAGTTACATGAAGAAACCGTGCGCAAGCTGTTAGCCCTGCATATGTATGACTGCGCTCGTGCCAACAAAGCGATGTCTGCCTGGGGTGTTGAAGCGCGTGTACCATTCCTGGATAAAAACTTCCTTGATGTGGCGATGCGAATTAACCCGCAGGATAAAATGTGCGGTAATGGCAAAATGGAAAAACATGTACTACGTGAATGTTTTGAATCCTACCTGCCACATAGCGTCGCATGGCGTCAGAAAGAACAATTCTCCGATGGTGTGGGTTACAGCTGGATTGATACATTAAAAGAGAAAGCTGCCGAGCAAGTCACTGATCAACAGATGGAAACTGCGCACTTCCGTTTCCCATACAACACGCCGTCCTCCAAAGAGGGCTACTTGTATCGAGAAATTTTTGAAGAGCTATTCCCACTGCCAAGTGCAGCGGAATGCGTGCCTGGCGGCCCTTCAGTAGCATGTTCATCAGCTAAAGCTATTGAATGGGATGAATCATTCAAAAGCATGGATGACCCTTCTGGTCGCGCGGTAGGCGTGCATCAGGATGCTTACAAATAACTGAACGTGATAGCAGGGGGAGTCTGCCTGCATCAACCATTCCGCTCTCAAGGCCGCCTTTGGGTGGCCTTATTTTTTTGCTGGCAAATTCAACAATTAATCATCATAAGTGCTGCTTTAATCACCAGACTGTTCACAAGCCAAACAAACGAACCCCTTCAATGCTTTTTTGGGAAAAAATTAGTTGACGCAAATCGGCCATATACGCATAATGCGCCCCGCAACGCCGATGAAGGTTGTGCAGAAAAAAGACGGCTACGTAGCTCAGCTGGTTAGAGCACAGCACTCATAATGCTGGGGTCACAGGTTCGATTCCCGTCGTAGCCACCATCTTTTTTCATGTATGCGGGAGTGGCGAAATTGGTAGACGCACTAGATTTAGGTTCTAGCGCCGCAAGGTGTGCGAGTTCAAGTCTCGCCTCCCGCACCATTTTCATCGGTTGTCACAGTAGATGGGATATCGCCAAGCGGTAAGGCACCAGGTTTTGATCCTGGCATTCCCAGGTTCGAATCCTGGTATCCCAGCCATTTCTCTGAAATGGTGAAATAGTTTGTTGTTAAACACGAAGATTGTTAAAGACGAAGATTGTTAAACACAAATACTGTTAGACGCCAGTTGTACTAAATCAGTAAAAAGAATTGTATTTCAGTTGGGATATCGCCAAGCGGTAAGGCACCAGGTTTTGATCCTGGCATTCCCAGGTTCGAATCCTGGTATCCCAGCCATACAATTTCTTAAGGTTAAAGATTTTAAGATGGCTACGTAGCTCAGCTGGTTAGAGCACAGCACTCATAATGCTGGGGTCACAGGTTCGATTCCCGTCGTAGCCACCATCTTTTGGGGTATCGCCAAGCGGTAAGGCACTGGATTCTGATTCCAGCATTCCGAGGTTCGAATCCTCGTACCCCAGCCAAATTTAGAAAAGCTCGCTTCGGCGGGCTTTTTGCTTTTCTGCATTTTGTTTTTTCACTGTAATGAGATTTTTTCGCTGCGATAAAATTTGAATTTTGCTTTTCAACAAAAGAACAAGAAACGTGCCCACAGTCGCCAGGCAATAACTATTTCTGGCGACGAGTTATTAAAATACCTACAGCCCTAGTGCATACTTCAATGCATGCTCCTTGAGCTTACCCGCACGTTGAGCCGCCATCAGCGCCAAATTACGCACAAATTTTACCGCAGGTAAGTCATTACTGAATGCGGTGTAAAACACATCCATTCCACTTTGCATAATCAAATTATCAGTACGGCGGCGGCGCTGATAACGCTGCAATACCTGCTCGCTATGCCAAGATTCAGCCTGTTCACGCGCCTGGTTTAACACCTCCAGTAACACATCGACATCCCGATATCCCAGATTAACCCCCTGCCCCGCCAATGGATTGATGGTATGCGCCGCATCGCCCAGTAATACCAACCCCGGCTGCACATATTGCTGCGCATGGCGGCGAACCAAAGGAAAAGAACCTGTGGCAATGGCGTTGACAGTTCCCAAACGAGATGGGAAAGCCGCAGCAATCTCTTGATTCAATTGTGCCAGCGGCAACGCCTGAAGCAGACGGATACGCTGAGGACTGTCGTACCAAACCAATGATGCCCAGTTATCAAATAATGGTAGGAACGCTCTTGGACCAGAAGGGAAAAACTGCTGCCAGGTGGTGTCTTGCTGAGCAGTGTCGGTCTCAACAGTAATTAACATACAAGACTGGCGATATTGCCAACCGCTGGTGCCAATCCCAGCTAAACGGCGTACCAGAGAATTAGCCCCATCCGCACCCACCACTAAATGGCTCTGTATCTCTCGCTGTGCATCTAACGTGATTTTCCAATAGTCATCTACTCTAACCATTGTTTGCAGCCGTGACGGGCACAGTAACGTCAAATTAGGGCATGTTGCCATCTGTTGCCATAGCGCCAACTGCAAAACCCGGTTCTCGACCATAAAGCCCAGTTCAGGCAATGACAGCGACGCCGCATCAAAAACAACTTGAGAACCCGGCTGTTCCCATGTTTCCAATCGACGATAAGGTGCATAGCGCATCTGTTGCACTTGCGACCAGGCTCCGAGTTGTTTCAGCAAGGATACCGAGGTGCATCCAATCGCGGAAACCCGTAAGTCCGGCACACTTTCAGCCTCAAACGGCTGCGGAGCCTCGTGTTCCAGTAACGCCACTGACCAGCCAGTTTGTGCCAGCCCCAGCGCGGCAGCAGCACCTACCATGCCTCCACCCACGACCACAACATCATAATTTGGTTGCGATTTATCCATTTTGGCCATTCTTAGAAGTTAAAATACCGCCTATATTTTGTCAGCAGACAGTGTACCGGATTTTTCATGACTCCACAGGATAAGTAAGCCGTTATGCGGTGGTCATCGCAACGGCAAATGACTACAATAGCCCTATAACTACGGAGCCTTTGTGCTCCCACTATTCGATGACGGAACACTGCATAGAGCATTGCGCCACGCGATGTGACTTTTATGATGAATTTTTTGGCGGTAGATAGGCTATGACTAAAAAACTACACATCAAAACCTGGGGCTGCCAGATGAATGAATACGATTCATCTAAAATGGCTGATTTGCTGGCCAGCACCCACGGCTACCAATTGACAGAAATCCCCGAAGAGGCGGATTTACTGTTACTCAATACCTGCTCAATCCGCGAAAAAGCACAGGAAAAAGTATTCAGCCTGCTTGGGCAGTGGAAACTGCTGAAAGAAAAAAATCCAGAGCTCATTATTGGTGTGGGTGGTTGTGTGGCATCTCAGGAAGGTGAGCATCTGCGCCAACGTGCTCCTTGTGTCGACGTTATTTTCGGTCCACAAACCCTGCATCGTTTGCCGGAAATGATTAATCACGTGCAAGGCACCCACAGCCCTGTGGTGGATATCAGTTTCCCAGAAATTGAAAAATTTGACCGCCTGCCGGAGCCTCGTGCTGAAGGGCCGACAGCATTTGTCTCCATTATGGAAGGTTGCAATAAATACTGCACATTCTGTGTCGTACCTTATACCCGTGGCGAGGAAGTTAGCCGTCCAAGTGACGATATCTTGTTTGAAATCGCACAGTTAGCCGCCCAAGGCGTGCGGGAAGTGAACCTGCTAGGGCAGAATGTCAATGCATATCGTGGTGCCACTTATGATGGTGATATCTGTAGTTTTGCCGAACTATTGCGGCTAGTTGCCGCCATTGATGGTATCGATAGAGTGCGCTTTACCACCAGCCATCCTATTGAGTTTACTGATGATATTATTGACGTTTATCGAGATACGCCCGAACTGGTGAGTTTCCTGCATTTGCCGGTACAAAGTGGCTCTGACCGCATTTTGACCATGATGAAACGGGCGCATACCGCGCTGGAATACAAAGCTATCATCCGTAAACTGCGTCAGGCTCGGCCTGATATCCAAATTAGCTCTGATTTTATTATCGGTTTTCCTGGCGAAACTCAGCAAGATTTTGAGCAAACCATGAAACTGGTGGCAGATGTCCGTTTTGATACCAGTTACAGCTTTATTTACTCTCCACGCCCTGGCACGCCGGCGGCTGATCTGCCGGATGATGTTTCAGAAGAGGAGAAAAAACAGCGCCTGCATATTTTGCAACAACGGATTACTCAGCAAGCGATGGAAATCAGCCGCGAAATGGTGGGTACTGTGCAACGCATTCTAGTGGAAGGCACATCTCGTAAGAATGTGATGGAATTGGCGGGGCGCACTGAGAATAATCGGGTCGTGAACTTTGAAGGCACACCAGAGATGATCGGTAAATTCGTCGATGTTGAAATCGTTGATGTTTATGCCAGTTCACTTCGCGGCATTTTGCTGCGCACCGAAGACCAGATGGATCTGCGTATTCATGAATCGCCGCAATCAGTGATTGCCCGCACCCGCAAAGAAAATGAGTTAGGTGTCGGCCTGTATCAACCCTGATTGCAATTCTGCGAACCAGTCCGCACCAGCAGGCGCTGCATTGTCAGTGCCTGTTTTATTTTAGCGGGGCGTTATGCAAATTCGTTTTTTTAAGTTGCACCATCTGCTGGCCGCTATTTCAATAGGGGCCGAAGGCACAGATTCATAAGCCGCACACTTGCGTCCACACGGTGCACCATGAATAATTCACAGATGACATGTATGATTGACGTTATATCAGCGAATAATATCCCCCTATAGTGGGAATGGCAGTCAGGCTTCAAATAAACCGGCCCTTAGTGACCCAGAGGAACGCAGTGACTCAGAGAAACAGTTTGCACGTAGTGACACAAGAAATCTTGCTGGAACCCGCCGATAATCAGCGCCTGCTGAGTTTATGCGGCCCTTTTGATGACAACATCAAGCAGTTAGAACGCCGGTTAGGTATTGAAATTAATCGTCGTGATAACCGTTTCAAGTTAGTCGGTAAGAATATCTGCGTGGTTGCAGCGGCAGATATCCTGCGCCATCTGTATGTTGATACGGCCCCTATCCGTGGTGTTATCCCCGATATCGATCCCGAAGCTATTCACCTCGCGGTGAAAGAAAGTCGCGTGTTAGAACAAACCGCCGAGAGTGTACCGGATTACGGCAAAGCTGTTAACATTCGTACCAAGCGCGGGATGGTCAAGCCTCGCACACCAAATCAGGCACAATACATTGCTAATATTCTCGATCATGATATTACTTTCGGGATTGGGCCAGCCGGTACCGGTAAGACCTATCTGGCCGTTGCTGCAGCAGTTGATGCTCTGGAGCGCCAAAACGTACGACGCATTTTGCTAACTCGCCCGGCGGTTGAAGCCGGTGAGAAACTGGGCTTTTTACCCGGCGATCTTAGCCAAAAAGTCGATCCTTATCTGCGCCCACTCTATGATGCTCTGTTTGAAATGCTGGGCTTTGAGCGAGTGGAGAAACTGATTGAGCGCAATGTGATTGAAGTGGCTCCGCTGGCGTATATGCGCGGCCGCACACTGAATGATGCATTTATCATTTTAGATGAAAGCCAGAACACCACCATCGAACAGATGAAAATGTTCCTGACCCGCATGGGCTTCAACTCTAAAGCGGTAATTACCGGTGATGTCACACAAACTGACTTGCCACGCCATCAGAAGTCCGGCTTAAGCCATGCCATTGAAGTGTTATCAGGGGTAGAAGAGCTGAGTTTTAACTTCTTCCATAGCGAAGATGTGGTGCGCCACCCCGTCGTCGCCCGCGTGGTCATTGCTTATGAAGCTTGGGAAGCTGCTGAACAAAAACGTAAAGATGCCATCGCCGAACAACGTAAGCGGGAAACTCACACCCCGTCTGAGCAGGAGGCTCCGTGAGCCAGGTTATTCTCGATTTACAAATTGCCTGCGCTGACAGCCAGGGTTTACCGACCGAAGCAGATTTTCAGCATTGGTTGGAAGCAGTATTACCTCAATTTCAGGAAGTCTCTGAAGTCACCATCCGTGTGGTTGATGAAGCAGAAAGCCATGAGCTGAATCTCACCTATCGCGGTAAAGATAAACCAACCAATGTCTTGTCTTTTCCATTTGAGGCCCCACCTGAGATTGAGCTGCCACTACTGGGTGATTTGATCATTTGTCGTCAGGTAGTTGAACAAGAAGCGGTTGAGCAAGAGAAAGCACTATTGGCTCATTGGGCGCATATGGTTGTTCACGGCAGTCTGCATCTGCTAGGGTATGACCATATCGTTGACGATGAAGCAGAAGAAATGGAGTCGATTGAGACTGAAATAATGCAAAGTTTGGGCTACCCAGACCCGTATATTTCAGAGAAAGACCCCGAGTAAACCCACCACAGGTAGGTATTATCTGACTGGGTATCAGTAAAAAGCTGTCGGCAGTGTGTGTTTACCACTGCCGATAAAATATAATCTTACATGGGTAAACTTAACTAAAACGCCATGAGCGACGACCACTCACAAAACAATGATAGCCCCAGTCCCAAGAAAGGGTTCTTTACTCTCATCCTTAACCAGTTATTCCACGGCGAACCCAAAAACCGTGGCGATCTGGTAGAGCTTATCCGTGATTCTGAGCAAAACGATCTGATCGATCCCGATACCCGCGACATGCTGGAAGGGGTGATGGATATCGCCGAACAGCGCGTACGGGACATCATGATCCCCCGCTCTCAGATGGTCACATTAAAGCGTAATCAAACGCTGGATGAGTGTCTGGATGTCATTATTGAATCTGCTCACTCCCGCTTTCCGGTGATCAGTGAAGATAAAGATCACATTGAAGGCATTCTGATGGCCAAGGATTTGCTGCCGTTTATGCGCACAGATTCTGAGCCATTCAGCATTGATAAAGTTTTACGGACGGCGGTTGTTGTGCCAGAAAGTAAGCGTGTCGATCGGATGCTGAAAGAGTTCCGCTCTCAACGCTATCACATGGCTATTGTCATTGATGAGTTTGGTGGCGTTTCTGGCCTGGTGACCATTGAAGATATTCTTGAGCTGATCGTTGGCGAAATTGAAGATGAGTATGACGATGAAGAAGACAGAGATGTTCGTCAACTCAGTCGGCACACATACACGATTCGTGCGCTGACACCCATTGAAGATTTCAATGAAGTCTTCAACACCCATTTCAGCGACGATGAAGTAGACACCATCGGTGGTTTAGTGATGCAGGCGTTTGGTCATTTACCTGCTCGCGGTGAAACCATTGAAATTGAAGGTTACTTATTTAAAGTTGCCATGGCGGATAGCCGACGTATCATTCAGGTTCATGTGAAAATCCCGGATGATGCTCCGCAACCCAAACTGGAAGAATAAATCCTCGATGCCTATCGCTTCATACCTTCAACGCCAGTGGGTTCGCGCCCTACTGGCGCTATTTTTTGGCGCCTGCGGTACGCTGGCCTATTCCCCCTTTGATAGTTGGCCCGCAGCTATTGTCTCGCTGTTTGGCTTACTCAGCCTGACATTGAACCGTAGCACCAAACAAGCTGCTTTTATCGGTTTTTGTTGGGGTATGGGGCTATTTGGTACAGGTATTAACTGGGTCTATGTCAGCATCGCCGAATTTGGCGGCATGCCGACAGCCATCAATATCTTCCTGGTGGTATTACTGGCGGCCTATCTCTCGCTCTACACCATGCTATTTGCCGGTTTATTAGCCCGCGTATGCCCTAAAACAACCTGGTGGCGACTGGCTATTGCGGCACCTGTGGTATGGCAGTTAACTGAGTTCTTGCGCGGCTGGGTATTAACTGGCTTCCCGTGGCTGCAATTTGGCTACAGCCAAATAAACGGCCCACTGCGTGGTATTGCGCCTATTCTCGGTGTCGATGGCATCACCTTTATACTGATGTCGATCAGTGGATTACTGGTTTACGCCTGCTATCAACGCCGTATCACTGCGGCAATAATTGCCATAGCAATGTTATTGTTACCCTGGCCGCTGCGCCAGTTGCATTGGTTTACTCCACAACCTGAACGCGCAGTTAATATCGCGATGGTGCAAGGTAACATTGCTCAGTCAATGAAGTGGGATCCCAAAATCCTGCTTAAGACCTTACAAATTTATCTCGATGAAACGCGCCCATTTATGGGGAAAGCCCCCATTATCATTTGGCCGGAATCTGCTATCCCTGATATTGAAACCGATCAAACGACCTTCCTGACGATGGTTGATGGTCTGATGCGGGCAAACCACAGCAGCCTGATTACCGGTATTGTTGATGCCCAGCGCCGCCCTGAAGGCAAGGGATACCACTTCTTCAACAGTATTATCGTATTGGGGGATAAAGAACCTTACCAGTATCCAACTCGCAACCGCTACAGCAAACACCACCTGGTGCCCTTTGGCGAGTTTGTGCCGCTGGAAACACTGCTGCGCCCACTCGCGCCGTTCTTTGATTTACCGATGTCATCTTTCAGCCGAGGTGGCTATGTGCAACCACAGCTTAATGTGGCTGGATTTAACCTAACGGCCGCTATTTGCTATGAAATCGTCTTGGGTCAACAGGTTCGGGACAACTTCAACCCCGATACCAACTTCTTGCTGACGGTCTCCAATGATGCATGGTTTGGTCACTCTATCGGCCCGTGGCAGCATTTCCAAATGGCACGTATGCGCGCGCTTGAATTGGGTCGTCCTCTGTTGCGCAGTACCAATAATGGTATAACAGCGGCAGTTGGCCCAAGCGGTGAAGTCCTGGCGCAAATTCCACAATTTACTCAGCAAGTGCTGGAAGTTAAGGTCACACCGACTACCGGTATTACCCCTTATGCCCGGTTTGGTTCGTGGCCAATGTGGATTATCACGCTGATACTGGGGGCATTAACGCTATACCGCGCCGCCCGTTGTCGCTCTGACAAGAAATGTCGAGCTGATAAAAATAACCCCGTAACTTGAGCATCGTTATGTCACTGAAACCTGAATTTATCCTCACAACTGAAGCGCAATTAAGCGAACATTACGCCGCGCCTAATAAGAATGTGTTGAAGAAACAAATTGATCATATTGATGATTATGCCAAAAAACTGATTGCCGCCGCGCCATTCGCAGTATTGGGAACGCTGGGTGCCAACGGAATCGACTGTTCACCTAAAGGTGGCGAACCGGGTTTTATTCATGTGCAGGACAGCAAGACACTGATGCTGCCAGACCGACCAGGCAATAACCGTCTGGATGGTATCCGCAATCTATTGCATAACCCTTTTGTCGGCATCTTGTTCCTGATCCCTGGCTGGACAGAAGGTTTTCGGGTTAATGGCCGGGCAAAAATTTCCGTCGACCCTGAACTGTGCGAGCGTTTTAGCCAAAATGACCAACCGGCCCGCAGTGTGTTAGTGATCGAAGTCGATGAGGTATTTATCCACTGTGGCCGCGCAATCACCTTTGCCGACCTGTGGAACCCAGAGAAACATGCCGCTAAAGAAAGTGTTCCAACGGCACTGGAAGTTTTTAAAGCTCATCTGGCAATCAATAATCACCAGTTAAGTTAACCTGCTATAAAAATGACCAATAGTTAATCTAATCGATAGTATGCCATCTTCGGCGACTGATTAATTAACCCACCGCCCCCGAATGATATTTCATAGCTCTGATAAACAGGGCTATTTATCCTCCCTGTTTTCCGCGACTGGCACAGACCTTGCATCGTTTCTAATCAAATAGTGTTAGCTATCCACCAATTTCTGCTTTGTATTAAGTGTTCAAAGGGCATAGCCCCGCTGTATAGATGAGGTCTGTTTCAAATGAGGGAATTGCCATTGCTGGCGTGCACATTTATGGGGCGAACCACGCACCGCATTAGTGCGCTAGTGTTTTATTGCCTCTCTTTGGTGCGATTTGCGTCTCAAAAAACAAACATTTATTCATCACTTGCATAACAATTGGCTATTTTTTAAAGATAATCTGATACAAGTAACAATGAAAATAGCCTGTTAACCAACAAATATCTGTGGTTATACAAGCGCAACAAAATAAGACAGTTTTTGGCATTTCACGTTTGTCACATGACTACATTTTAAGTATCACAACATCGAGTCAGAAAACATTAAGTAAAAAACAACATCAAAGGAGTTGGACATGCATATGCGTAAATTGGCGTTAGCGCTACTGTTAGCTGGGATGGCAAGTGGTGTTGCCCATGCAGAAGATGCAGCAAAACCAGATGCTTCGGTTGACACACTGAAGAAGATCAAAGATAACGGCGTTATCGTCGTCGGTCACCGTGAGTCTTCCGTTCCATTCTCTTACTACGATAACCAGCAGAAAGTCGTGGGTTATTCACAAGATTATTCCAATCTGATCGTCGATGCGATCAAGAAAAAACTTAATGCCCCAGACCTCCAGGTAAAACTGATCCCCATCACTTCGCAGAACCGTATTCCATTACTGCAAAACGGGACCTTTGATTTCGAGTGTGGCTCTACCACCAACAACCTGGAACGCCAGCAACAAGCCGCGTTCTCTAACACTATTTTTGTTGTCGGTACGCGTCTGCTGACCAAAAAAGGTTCTGAAGTTAAAGATTTCAAAGACTTGGCAGGGAAACCAGTGGTCGTTACCTCCGGTACCACCTCTGAAGTGTTGCTCAATAAATTGAATGAAAAAGATAAGATGAACATGCGCATCATCAGCGCCAAAGACCACGGCGATTCTTTCCGTACCCTGGAAAGTGGCCGTGCTGTCGCCTTTATGATGGATGATGCCTTGCTGGCTGGCGAACGTGCCAAAGCCAAGAAACCAGACCAGTGGGATATCGTCGGTACGCCACAATCTCAGGAAGCCTACGGCTGCATGCTACGTAAAAACGATCCAGCCTTTAAAACTCTGTTGGATGAAACCATCGCAACCGCACAAACCTCTGGTGTGGCTGAGAAGTCCTTTGACCGTTGGTTCAAAAACCCAATTCCACCGAAAAATCTTAACCTGAATTTCTCACTGTCTGATGAGATGAAGGTGCTGTTCAAAGCCCCTAACGATAAAGCATTGAACTAACAATAATAATCAGGGCCAGCTCTGCTAGCCCTACAGATTGATGATGGACCGATTGGTAGACAGGATGCGGGGTGGCCGTTCCCCACTCCGCATTTTTTTGTTCACCCTCGGGAGGCCGCAACGCATTGAATCATCAGTCATCAGGGTGGCTTACCCATCCTTTTAAGGGAGTTTTTTATGTCAATAGACTGGAACTGGGGCATTTTTCTGCAACCGGCACCTTTCGGTAATACCACCTATCTTGGCTGGATCTGGTCCGGCTTTCAGGTCACTGTCGCATTATCATTATGCGCTTGGGTTATCGCTTTTTTCGTCGGTTCTTTATTTGGGATTTTAAGAACAGTCCCCAACCGCATTTTATCTAGTATTGGGGCCTGTTACGTAGAGCTATTCCGTAATGTGCCGCTGATTGTGCAATTCTTTACCTGGTATTTGGTGGTCCCTGAATTATTGCCAGCCGATCTTGGCATGTGGTTCAAAAGCGAATTGGATCCGAATATACAGTTCTTCCTCTCATCAATGATGTGCCTTGGCTTATTTACCGCCGCCCGTGTTTGTGAGCAGGTTCGAGCTGGGATCCAATCACTACCTCGAGGCCAAAAAGCGGCCGGTCTGGCGATGGGATTAACCCTGCCACAGACTTATCGCTATGTTTTATTGCCCAATGCTTATCGGGTAATTATTCCCCCGATGACTTCAGAAATGCTCAACCTGGTAAAAAACTCAGCCATTGCATCAACCATCGGGCTGGTAGATATGGCTGCGCAGGCGGGTAAATTGCTCGATTACTCGGCTCACGCCTATGAGTCATTCACTGCCATCACCCTTGGATATGTACTGATCAACGCCGTGATCATGCTGTTGATGCGGTTAGTTGAAAAGAAAGTGCAGTTACCCGGCAATCTGGGGAGTAAATAATGTACGAATTTGATTGGAGTTCCATCGCACCCAGCCTGCCATACCTGCTGCAAGGTTTGGCGGTTACCGCCAAAATAACCCTCATCGCCATTGTGTTCGGCATAGTGTGGGGCACAGTTCTGGCGGTGATGCGCCTATCGCCGGTTAAAGCTATCAGCTGGTTCGCTACCGCCTATGTCAACGTGTTCCGCTCTATTCCGTTGGTCATGGTGCTGTTGTGGTTTTATCTGGTCGTGCCGAGCTTATTACAAAATGTGCTGGGCTTATCACCAAAAACTGATATTCGCTTAATCTCTGCCATGGTAGCCTTTTCATTATTTGAAGCGGCTTATTACTCAGAAATTATCCGTGCCGGGATCCAAAGCATCTCTCGTGGGCAATCCTCTGCGGCCTTGGCTCTGGGCATGACCCAAGGCCAGTCAATGAGATTGGTTATCCTGCCGCAGGCTTTCCGCGCCATGGTGCCATTACTGTTAACCCAAGGGATCGTGTTATTTCAGGATACATCGCTGGTGTATGTCCTTAGTCTGGCCGATTTCTTCCGCACCGCGACCACGATTGGCGAGCGGGACGGTACTCAGGTCGAAATGGTGCTGTTTGCCGGTTTGGTGTATTTCGTTATCAGTTTTTCCGCGTCGATGCTGGTTAACTATTTGAAGAAAAGGACTGTTTGATGATTTCCCTGAAAAATGTTTCTAAGTGGTACGGCCACTTTCAGGTGCTGGCTGACTGCACTACCGAAGTTAAAAAAGGTGAGGTCGTGGTAGTCTGCGGCCCTTCCGGCTCAGGCAAATCAACCTTAATCAAAACGGTTAATGGGCTGGAACCTATCCAGAAGGGCAGCATTACGGTCAATGGCATTGGTGTGAATGATAAAGGCACCAATTTGGCGCAATTACGTTCTAAAGTCGGCATGGTATTCCAGCATTTTGAACTATTCCCACACCTGTCTATTATTGAAAACCTGACACTGGCGCAAGTTAAAGTACTCAAACGCGACAAAACAGAAGCAAGAGAAAAAGGGCTAAAACTGTTAGAGCGTGTCGGTCTTACCACCCACGCGGATAAATTCCCCTCGCAGTTATCTGGCGGCCAGCAACAGCGTGTGGCGATTGCCCGCGCACTGTGTATGGACCCTATCGCCATGCTGTTTGACGAACCGACTTCGGCCCTTGACCCAGAAATGATCAACGAAGTGCTGGATGTGATGGTCAAGCTGGCGCTGGAAGGTATGACCATGATGGTGGTCACCCACGAAATGGGCTTCGCTCGCAAAGTGGCAAATCGGGTTATTTTTATGGATGAAGGGAAAATCGTCGAAGACAGCAACAAAGATGATTTCTTTAACAACCCTAAATCTGATCGTGCCAAAGACTTCCTGGCGAAAATCCTGCATTAATGATCACATCTCCCCCACATTGGTGGGGGAGATGGTATATGTACCACCCGCTATCAAGGCTGGAATGGCCGACGCGTAAACTGGTCATGGCCGCATTTTGGGCAGACCGGCAGCACTTCGGGGGTATAGAAAGCCAGATGATAGTGGCATTTTTCACAGACAAGATTGCCTAAGCCGACCACCTCTCCGCTGTGATAAACCCCATGATGACTGACATCTTTAAACACCTCACGCCACTCTAATTGCGTTTTATCGGTGATATCAGCCAGCTCTTGCCACAAACTCTCTTTGATAACGCGCATAAATACACTATCAGTAAATTCATCCTTACTTTCTTCATAGCTACGAGCAAACTCTTCCAAATCACGCCGCACCGCCTGAATGATTTGCTCAACTTCACTGCGGGATAACTCTTCTACGGCATCCAACCGCTGTTCAGCGCTGTCCACCAGCTTATCGATATCACGTTCACCATTTTTCAAGCGTTCAGTCAGTGATGCCACCAACTCACGATAATATTGAGCTACCTTGTTCATACTGTCTCCTCGATCCACGGTTGTGATAAAGCAAATTGTGATAAAGCCAAAGTTGTGACAAAGAAAATAGGGTTTTTCATCTTCTTGAGTTACCCGTCTCTGTTATCTGCACGTACTTACTCTGATATTAAAGCTAACGTTAATTATTTTAGTCGTAAATGACTGAAGTCACGTCATCATCAGGTTGTTCTCGCGCCACTTTGATGATTTCTGCCATTCACTGCGCAGAAAAAGCCTCCAGTAGGATGCTGAGTGTTGTTGCCGCAGCCGCTTATCAGCTATGCTATGCGGATCTCTCTTTATGATATGAAACAGATAATGCTACAGGCGTAGCTGTTTTTCACTATAGGACCACCGGCCGCCATGCAAGAGCAATACCGCCCAGAAGATATCGAAACGCAAGTACAGCTTCACTGGCAAGAGAAGCAAACTTTTAAAGTCACTGAAGATACCAGCAAAGAAAAATATTACTGCCTATCCATGCTGCCGTATCCGTCAGGACGCCTACATATGGGGCACGTTCGTAACTACACCATTGGTGATGTTATCTCCCGTTACCAGCGCATGCTGGGCAAAAACGTGTTACAGCCGATCGGCTGGGATGCATTTGGTCTGCCAGCTGAAGGCGCTGCGGTAAAAAACAACACCGCACCGGCCCCCTGGACTTACGACAACATTGAATACATGAAGAACCAGTTAAAATTACTGGGCTTCGGCTATGACTGGGATCGCGAGATTGCCACCTGCTCACCCGATTACTACCGTTGGGAACAGTGGTTCTTCACCAAATTGTATGAAAAAGGCATGGTCTACAAAAAGACCTCAGCCGTTAACTGGTGTCCACACGACCTGACCGTTTTAGCTAACGAGCAGGTTATCGACGGCTGCTGCTGGCGTTGTGATACCAAAGTTGAACGTAAAGAAATCCCACAGTGGTTTATTAAAATTACTGATTACGCTGATCAATTGCTTAATGATCTGGACACGCTGGAAAGCTGGCCAGAACAAGTTAAGACCATGCAACGTAACTGGATTGGCCGCTCTGAAGGGGTTGATATCGTTTTCAACGTCGCAGATAGCGAAGAGAAGCTCTCCGTTTACACCACGCGCCCGGACACCTTTATGGGTGTGACTTACGTAGCTGTTGCTGCTGGTCACCCGCTGTCATTACAAGCCGCAGCGACTAACCCTGCACTGGCTGATTTTGTCGCGGAATGCCGGAACACCAAGGTTGCCGAAGCTGAAATGGCCACCATGGAGAAAAAAGGCATGGCTACCGGCCTGTATGCCATCCATCCACTGACAGGTGAAAAATTACCTATCTGGGCGGCTAACTTTGTCTTGATGGATTACGGCACCGGTGCGGTAATGGCGGTTCCGGGCCACGATGTCCGCGACTGGGAATTTGCGACTAAATATAATTTGCCAATCAAACCGGTTATTTTGGCTGCTGATGGCAGTGAGCCAGACTTGAGCCAGGAAGCCATGACCGAGAAAGGCATACTGTTCAACTCCGGTGAGTTTGATGGTCTGAATTATGAAGATGGCTTCAATGCGGTTGCCGACAAACTGGTCGCCCTCGGTGTCGGTCAGCGCAAAGTCAACTATCGCCTGCGTGACTGGGGTGTTTCCCGTCAGCGTTATTGGGGTGCGCCTATCCCGATGGTGACACTGGAAGACGGCACCGTGGTACCAACTCCAGAAGATCAACTGCCGGTTATCCTGCCGGAAGATGTGGTGATGGATGGTATTACCAGCCCAATAAAGGCCGATCCTGAGTGGGCTAAAACCACCGTTAATGGCGTGCCGGGCCTGCGTGAAACTGATACCTTTGATACCTTTATGGAATCATCATGGTATTACGCGCGCTACACCTGCCCACAATTTGATAAAGGCATGCTGGATCCAGCCGCCGCCAACTATTGGCTGCCGGTTGATCAATATGTCGGTGGTATTGAACATGCCATCATGCACTTGATGTACTTCCGCTTCTTCCATAAATTGCTGCGCGACGCCGGTTTAGTGGATTCTGATGAGCCCGCCAAACGCCTGCTGTGTCAGGGCATGGTGTTGGCCGATGCCTTCTACTACACCGGCACAAGCGGTGAGCGTATCTGGGTTTCACCGGTGGACGCCATTGTTGAGCGTGATGATAAAGGGCGCATCATTAAAGCGACTGATGCCGAAGGCCATGAACTGGTTTACGCTGGCATGAGCAAAATGTCGAAATCGAAAAATAACGGTATCGACCCACAAGTCATGGTAGAAAAATACGGTGCCGATACCGTGCGCCTGTTTATGATGTTTGCCTCACCAGCAGAAATGACGCTGGAATGGCAGGAATCTGGTGTCGAAGGAGCTAACCGCTTCCTGAAACGCGTCTGGCGTCTGGCCTATGATCACACCGCCAAAGGGGCAACCGCACCACTGGATGTTGCCAACCTGACGGAAGAGCAGAAATCCTTACGCCGCGACCTGCATAAAACTATTGCCAAAGTCACTGATGACGTGGGCCGCCGTCAAACTTTCAATACCGCGATTGCTGCGGTGATGGAGTTGATGAACAAGCTGGGTCGCGCACCTCAGGAAACCGAGCAAGACCGTGCTCTGCTGCAAGAAGCATTATTGGCAGTGGTTCGGATGCTTTATCCATTCACGCCTCACGTTTGCTTTAGCTTGTGGCAAGCGCTGGGTGGCGAAGGTGATATTGATACCGCACCATGGCCAGTTGCTGATGAACAAGCGATGGTCGAAGACTCTAAATTAGTGGTCGTACAGGTTAATGGTAAAGTGCGTGGCCGCATTACTGTGCCAGCCGATGCCACTGAACAGCAAGTGCGTGAACGTGCTGGTCAGGAACACTTGGTGGCTAAATACCTGGATGGAGTTACCGTACGTAAAGTCATCTATGTCCCTGGCAAACTGCTTAACCTGGTTGTGGGTTAAGGCAAGGAGGAGTTGTGCGACATCGTATTCTGATGCTGTTGCTGGGGTTGGCGGTGCTGGTCACTGCTGGCTGTGGCTTTAATCTGCGGGGCACCACTCAGGTGCCACCTGAGCTGCAAAAACTGTTGCTGGAAAGTAGCGATCCTTATGGGCCGTTAACCCGTGCGATACGCCAACAATTGCGTTTAAGTAACGTCACTATTGTTGATGACCCGATGCGTAAGGACTTGCCAGCGCTGCGGATTATCGGTTCATCCGAAAATCAGGATACCGTGTCTATCTTCCGCAACGGCGTGACAGCCGAGTATCAGTTGGTATTACACGTTCAGGCGCAAGTATTGATTCCAGGTCATGATATTTACCCAATTCGGGTGAATATCTTCCGTACCTTCTTCGATAACCCGTTAACCGCACTGGCGAAAGAAGCTGAAGCCGAAGTGCTGCGTCAGGAAATGCGTGATCAGGCAGCGCAACAGCTAGTGCGTAAGCTGTTGGTGGTACATGCTGCGGAAATAAAAAATGCGCAGGAAAATGGCGATACACTCACCAGCAGTAAGCGTGCTACCGGTGCAGCTAAAATGGCTGATGTCGAAGAAATTAATATTGGCAAACCTGCCGTCAGTACCCCTGCCCAATGATTCGAGTTTATCCTGAACAACTTGTCGCGCAGCTCCATGAGGGGCTGCGCGCTTGTTATCTGTTGTGTGGTAACGAACCCTTGTTATTACAGGAAAGTCAGGACCATATTCGCCGTGTGGCAGCAACGCATGATTTCAGCGAGCATTTCAGTTTTGCGCTGGATGCTCACACTGAATGGGAGAATATCTTTAGCCTTTGTCAGGCGCTGAGTTTATTTGCCAGCCGCCAGACACTGCTATTGAGCTTCCCTGACAGTGGGTTAACCGCACCGATGAATGAACAATTGGTCAAATTATCCGGCCTTTTGCACCCAGACATTTTGTTGATATTACGTGCCAATAAGCTAACAAAAGCACAAGAAAACAGCGCATGGTTTAAAGCTCTCAGCCCAAATTCGGTGTTCGTCAGCTGCCAGACACCAGAACAGGCTCAACTCCCTCGTTGGGTAAGCACACGCGCCAAAAGCCTAAATTTAGATATTGATGATGCCGCCGTTCAGCTACTTTGTTACTGCTATGAGGGTAACCTGCTGGCGTTATCACAGGCATTGGAACGCCTATCATTACTCTATCCGGACGGTAAATTAACACTGCCCAAAGTAGAGCAAGCCGTCAACGATGCCGCACATTTCACCCCTTACCACTGGCTTGATGCTTTGCTGGCGGGGAAAAGCAAACGCGCCTGGCATATCCTGCAACAATTACAGCAGGAAGACAGTGAGCCAGTTATCTTGCTACGCACACTCCAGCGCGAGCTATTACAACTGCTAACACTAAAGCGCCGGATGGAGCAGGTGCCACTGCGAACATTATTTGATCAATTTAAAGTGTGGCAAAATCGTCGTCCGATGATGACTCAAGCGTTACAACGTCTTTCGATGCCACAACTGCAACAGGCCGTGCGTTTATTGTCACAGATGGAAGTTCGCCTGAAGCAGGATTACGGTCAGTCAATCTGGCCGGAGTTAGAAACACTATCTATGCTGATGTGTGGAAAAATTTTACCTGAGAGCTTTTTTGATGCCCAATAAATCCCCGACTCGCACCCTCTATGCCCTGTTCGGCGGTACTTTTGATCCCATTCATTATGGCCATTTAAAGCCAGTTGAAGCATTGGCTCAACAAGTGGGTTTACAACACATTATCTTGTTACCTAACCATGTCCCACCTCATCGCCCTCAACCTGAGGCCAATGCGCAGCAGCGGCTAAAAATGGTCGAACTGGCTGTGGCCGGCAACCCATTGTTCAGTGTTGATTCACGAGAGTTATTGCGTGATGCCCCATCATTCACCATTGATACCTTGGAATCACTTCGTAAAGAACGTGGTGCTGAACGCCCCTTAGCGTTTATTATTGGGCAAGATTCATTATTATCGCTGCATAAGTGGCATCGCTGGCAATCATTGTTAGATGTGTGTCATTTGTTAGTGTGCGCTCGCCCAGGTTATGCGCAAACTCTGGAAACACCAGAGTTACAGCAATGGCTTGATGCTCATCGCGTTTTTGATCCACAGGCACTGAGCCTGCGGCCGCATGGTGCAATCTATCTGGCAGATACGCCTTTACTGGACATTTCTGCCACAGATATTCGCCATCGGCGTCATAACGGCGAAAGTTGCGATGATCTGCTGCCACGGGCTGTACAGCGATATATTGAGTTACAAGGTTTATATCGCGGCTGAGGAACTGAGGGTTTATATCGCGATGCATTGACCCATGTTATACTCCGCCGCTAAATTTCAGGTATTCGCTGAAAAACCGTTACATTCTAACTGTTCATACCGGTAACTGTTCGCGGGATCTCCTGCAAACAATACGGAAGAACGTTAATACCCAAAGAACTTGACGTTGCAGGTAGGCAGCCAGCGCACGAATCCCGATGAGCTTACATGAGTAAGTGATTCGGGTGAGAAAGTGCAGCTAACACCCCGGCAACTTCAAGGACAAAGGGTATAGACAGAAATCACCCGAGGGGGAACCTTTGCAAGGTAAAGCGCTCCAAGAATTTGTTATCGACAAGCTCGATGATTTGAAAGGCCAGGACATTATTACTCTGGATGTTCAGGGTAAGTCCAGCATCACTGATTACATGATTATTTGTACCGGTACCTCCACTCGCCATGTGATGGCGTTGGCTGATAACCTGGTTCAAGAATCCCGCGCGGCAGGCATGATACCTTTTGGTATCGAAGGTCAGGGTGTCTCTGACTGGGTCGTGGTCGATTTAGGCGAAGTGATTGTGCATGTGATGCAAGAAGAAAGCCGCCGTATGTATGAACTGGAAAAGCTCTGGAGCTAAGCGGTGAAACTGCAACTGGTAGCCGTCGGCACCAAAATGCCAGACTGGGTGCAGACCGGTTTTATCGATTACCTGCGCCGCTTTCCCAAGGATATGCCCTTCGAGCTGGTAGAGATACCCGCAGGTAAACGGGGCAAAAATGCGGATATCAAACGCATTTTGGAAAAAGAAGGCGAGCTGATGCTGGCAGCGGTTGGCAAAAACAACCGTATTGTCACGCTGGATATCCCAGGTACTCCCTGGGAGACCCCGCAGTTAGCTCAGCAATTAGAACGCTGGAAGCAGGATGGCCGTGATGTCAGTCTGCTGATTGGCGGGCCTGAGGGGTTAGCCCCGGCCTGTAAAGCCGCCGCAGAGCAGAGCTGGTCGCTCTCTCCGTTGACGCTACCTCATCCTTTAGTGCGCGTTTTAGTGGCGGAGAGCCTCTATCGTGCCTGGAGTATTACGACCAATCACCCTTATCATCGGGAATAAGCGGGCGATGAACCTGAGTAAAGTGATGGCTCTGAGTAAGACGCTGGTTTTGGGCAAAATGAAATAGCAGTGGGATGAAAAAAGAACCTAATCCTTTTCGCGACTATTCGGCTGAGTCAGCCTTGTTTGTCCGCCGTGCCCTTGTGGCTTTCCTCGGTATCCTGCTGCTAAGCGGGATATTGGTCGCAAACATGTACAATTTGCAGATAGTCCGTTTTGAAGACTATCGCACCCGTTCCAATGAAAACCGGATTAAGCTGGTTCCTATCGCCCCTAGCCGCGGTATGATATTTGACCGTAACGGCACTCCGCTGGCAATGAACCGGACGATTTATCAGTTAGAACTGATGCCGGAAAAAATTGAAGACCTCCCCGCGACCCTCAATGCACTGCGCCCGATAGTGGATCTGACGGATGAGGATATCGCCAACTTTGAAAAAGAGCGTAAGCGCTCACGTCGCTTTACTTCAATTGCGGTTAAAACGCCGCTGACCGAAGTGCAGGTCGCTCGTTTCGCGGTTAACCAGTTCCGCTTCCCTGGCATTGAGGTCAAAGGCTATCAACGCCGCTTCTACCCTTATGGCTCAGCACTGACTCATGTTATCGGCTACGTTTCCAAGATTAACGACAAAGATGTTGAGCGGCTGGATAAAGAAGGCATTCTCGCGAACTATGCCGCCACCCACGATATCGGCAAGCTGGGTATTGAGCGCTATTATGAATCCGTATTACACGGCAAAACCGGTTATGAAGAAGTTGAAGTTAATAACCGTGGCCGGGTGATCCGCCAATTACATGAGCAACCACCGCAAGCCGGTAAAGACATTTATCTGACTCTCGATTTGCACCTGCAAACCTATATTGAGCAGTTGTTAAGTGGTAGCCGTGCGGCAGTAGTGGTAACAGATCCGCGCACCGGTGGCATATTGGCCTTAGTGTCAAACCCAAGCTATGACCCGAACTTGTTTGTCGATGGTATTTCTAATAAAGATTATCAAGGGTTATTGAACGACCCGAACCGCCCATTGATCAACCGCGCCACTCAAGGGGTATACCCGCCCGCCTCGACGGTAAAACCCTATATTGCGGTTTCGGCTCTCAGCGCCGGAGTTATCACCAAAAACACCAGCCTGTTTGATCCCGGTTGGTGGCAGTTGCCCGGTTCGGAAAAACGTTTTCGCGACTGGAAGAAATGGGGTCATGGCCGGCTGAATGTCACCAAAGCGTTGGAAGAATCGGCCGACACCTTCTTCTATCAGGTAGCATATGACATGGGGATTGACCGTTTATCCTCATGGATGAGCAAATTCGGTTACGGTGAATACACTGGCATCGACTTATCTGAAGAGCGGGCTGGCCTCATGCCGACCCGTGAATGGAAACAAAAACGCCATAAAAAACCTTGGTATCAAGGGGATACCATCCCCGTAGGTATCGGTCAGGGCTATTGGACTGCCACGCCTATTCAGATGGCAAAAGCCCTGATGACCCTGATCAATGATGGTGCCGTTAAAACACCTCATTTGCTGCAAAGCACCCGTATTGATGGCGTTTTAGTGCCTTATAAGCAGGAAGACAGTACTCAGATTGGCGATATTCACTCTGGCTACTGGGAAATTGCCAAAGATGGCATGTATGGCGTGGCAAACCGCCCGAACGGAACGGGGCGTAAGTTCTTTGAAGGTACGCCGTATAAGGCAGCAGCCAAATCCGGTACCGCGCAGGTTTATAGCTATGAAACCTATAATGCCCACAAAGTAGCCGAGCACTTGCGCGACCACAAGTTAATGGTTGCGTTTGCCCCCTACGAGAATCCGACGGTATCTGTCGCCATGATTTTAGAAAATGGCGGGGCCGGGCCTGCGGTAGGGACGATTACCCGTCAAATTCTCGACCATATCTTATTGGGCGATAACAACACTGAATTACCGGATGCAGCTCCTCTGCCTCCGGGCGTTGAAGCAGACTAGCTAAAGCAGATTAGTTGCAGCGGATTAAGGTAACTCATGACTGATAATCAACAAAAAGGTTCTTTGTGGTACAAAATGCACATTGACCTGCCGTTTCTGCTTTGCGTACTGGCGCTACTGGCTTATAGCGCCTTCGTGATGTGGAGCGCCAGCGGGCAAGACATGGGTATGATGGAACGCAAGGTCGGTCAAATTGCGATGGGCCTGGTTGTGATGCTGGTCATGGCGCAGATCCCGCCTCGCGTCTATGAAAGCTGGGCACCTTATCTCTATTTTGTCTGTGTCATTTTACTGGTCTTAGTTGATGCATTTGGTCAAATCAGTAAAGGTGCGCAGCGCTGGCTGGATTTGGGTTTTATTCGCTTCCAACCCTCTGAAATTGCGAAAATTGCGGTTCCCTTAATGGTCGCACGCTTTATGAACCGCGACGTCTGCCCCCCATCATTGAAAAATACCAGTATCGCACTGATTTTAATCTTTATGCCAACCTTATTGGTGGCCGCACAACCCGATCTGGGCACCTCTATCCTGATAGCAGCTTCCGGATTATTTGTTCTGTTCCTTTCCGGTATGAGCTGGCGTTTAATTGCCATTGCAGCCATTTTGGTTGCGGCATTTATTCCTATTCTCTGGTTCTTCCTGATGCATGGCTATCAGCGAGATCGCGTGATGATGCTGCTAGACCCAGAAAGTGATCCGCTCGGTGCTGGTTATCATATTATTCAGTCAAAAATTGCTATTGGTTCCGGTGGGTTATCAGGTAAAGGCTGGCTGCACGGAACTCAATCACAGTTGGAATTCCTGCCAGAACGTCATACAGATTTTATCTTTGCCGTGCTGGCAGAAGAGTTAGGTTTAATCGGTGTGCTGGTGTTATTAGCTCTCTATCTGTGCCTGATTATGCGGGGTTTGGTGATTGCAGCTCATGCACAAACCACCTTCGGCCGAGTTATGGTTGGCGGACTAATGCTGATACTCTTTGTCTATGTGTTTGTTAACATAGGTATGGTAAGTGGAATTTTACCTGTGGTTGGCGTACCTTTGCCTTTGGTCAGCTACGGAGGCTCGGCGCTGATAGTGCTGATGGCCGGGTTTGGTATCGTGATGTCGATACATACTCATCGAAAAATGTTATCTAAAAATTTATAGAGGTGAGCAATGCGTAAGGAATGGCTTTGGATCGGCATCGCAGGTGTATTGCTATCAGCATGTACCAGTCAACCTCCTGCCCCCCAGCAACAAGTGCAGCAGACATACAATGGCCCGGTGGTAGAAATAGGTGGTGCAGAGCCACGCTATGAGCCTTTCAATCCTAATTTCAATCAGGATTATAAAGTGAATGGCCAGTCTTACAGCATCGTTAAAGACCCACAAAACTTCAGTCAAGTGGGTCTGGCGGCATGGTACGGTGAAGAGGCTAATGGCAACTCTACAGCAACGGGCGAAATCTTTGATCCCAATGCATTGACGGCAGCCCACCCTACGCTGCCCATCCCAAGCTATGTGCGAGTCACTAACATTAGCAATGGTCGCCAGATTGTGGTGCGCGTCAATGACCGCGGCCCTTATACCCCTGGCCGGGTGATTGATTTATCCAAAGCTGCCGCTGACCGCCTAAATATTTCGAATAATACCAAGGTGAAGATTGATTTTATCAATGTAGCACCTGATGGCTCATTATCTGGCCCCGGAATGGTTGGTACCACTATCGCGAAGCAAAGCTATGCATTACCCAGCCGACCAGACCTCACTTCCAGCGGCATGGGTACCCCGATTCAACAGGATGCTCCGGCAGTAAGTGCGCCTGTGCGCCCTATCGATAATAGTCATTTGTCCGGTGCCGATGCGACCCAGCCGGTTGCACCACAAAGCAGTGGCTTCCTGCGCGCATCTACCCCCGTGCCCGCAGGAGTGCTCGAAAGTTCAGAACCCGCGCTGAGTTCACAATCGGTACAGCCACCGGTAGTCGCTAACCCCGGCCCAGTGACCTCGTCAGTGGCAGCAGCACCGGCCGCCGCCCCATCATCATCTGGGGGCTATGTGGTTCAAGTGGGCGCACTGAGTGATGCAAGCCGCGCCCAAACCTGGCAGCAAAGTCTGAGTCAACGTTTTGGTGTACCAGGGAAAGTCGCCACCAATGGCAGTGTCCACCGTGTTCAGCTTGGGCCATTTAGTAGCCGCCAACAGGCAGTTGAACTGCAACAGCGCCTGTCGAGCGAAGCTCAACAGCAGTCATTTGTGGTTGCGGCACCTTAAATATACATAGCTTGTAGCAATTTAAGTCTAACCAAACAAAAATAACCGTAACTCCCTGTGCTAACAGAATGTTACGGTTGAATGCATAAGCGCCACATGAATTTATAGCCAAATTAATTGGCGTTGTAGCAAGGCAACAGCGTCAAGTCAGAAGGCTATGGTATGATGTGGCACGTTTTTTAACTTACTCCCACGGATGTTGTTGTCCTGATCATGAAATATGTAACTACTTCTCGTATTATCAAGAGCCTGGCGCTCGGCACTGTTATTGTTATGAGCGCAGCATCTGCTGCAAACGCTGATGACGTCAACTTAAAAACCATGATCCCCGGCGTACCACAGATCGACGCGGAAGCCTACGTTCTGATTGATTACAACTCCGGCAAAGTATTAGCAGAAATGAATGCCGATGCGCGCCGCAATCCTGCCAGCCTGACCAAAATGATGACCAGCTATGTCATTGGGCAAGCCATCAAAGCAGGTAAAATCGGGCCAGAAGATATGGTTACCGTAGGCAAAGATGCGTGGGCGACCGGCAATCCTGAGTTCAAGGGCTCTTCGTTGATGTTCCTGAAGCCAGGTGACCGTGTGCCTGTGTCTAAACTGACCCGCGGTATCAACCTGCAATCGGGTAACGATGCTTGCGTTGCTATGGCAGATTACGTTGCTGGCAGCCAGGACTCATTCGTAAACCTGATGAACAACTACGTTAAAGCACTGGGCCTGCAAAATACCCAGTTCAAAACCGTTCACGGCTTAGATGCTGAAGGGCAGTACAGCTCTGCGCGCGATATGGCGTTGATTGGTCAAGCGCTGATTCGTGATGTACCAGATGAGTATGCCATCTACAAAGAGAAAGAATTCACTTTCAACAATATTCGCCAGATGAACCGTAATGGTTTGCTGTGGGATACCAGCTTAAATGTAGATGGTATTAAAACCGGCCATACCGATGCTGCTGGCTATAATCTGGTGGCATCTGCTACCGATGGTCAAATGCGTTTGATTTCAGCCGTTCTGGGTGGTCACACTTATAAAGGCCGTGAAACTGAGAGCAAAAAACTGCTGACTTGGGGCTTCCGTTTCTTTGAAACCGTAGCACCATTGAAAGTCGGTAAAGAGTTTGCTTCAGAGCCAGTTTGGTTCGGTGACAATGACCGGGTGCAGTTGGGTGTGGATAAAGACGTCTACCTAACTATTCCACGTGGCCGAATGAAAGACTTGAAAGCCAGCTATGTTCTGAATACTCCAGAAATCCATGCGCCACTGGCGAAAAACCAGGTTGTCGGGATGATTAACTTCCAGTTGGATGGTAAAACCATCGATCAACGACCACTGGTTGTCATGAATGAAGTGAAAGAAGGCGGGATCTTCAGCCGCATGGTGGACTACATCAAACTGATGTTCCACCGCTGGTTTGGCTAATCACTGGCCTTGAAAAGCCGAAGTCGACCCCCATATTATAAATAATGTGAAACTCCCGCTCCGGCGGGAGTTATAATTTTATAGTCGGGTACTTTTTATCCTAACACCAGTCCGACAACAATCTGTCTGTCAAACCCCAGGAGCGCACATGAAAACTAAACTGAATGAACTGCTTGAGTTCCCTTGCCCCTTCACCTACAAGGTAATGGGCATTGCTGAACCTCAACTGGTTAACCAGGTGGTTGAAGTGGTACAGCGCCATGCTCCGGGCGATTATACCCCCGAAGTCAAACCGAGCAGTAAAGGCAACTATCACTCTGTTTCCATTACCATTACAGCGACCCATATCGATCAAGTGGAAACGCTGTATGAAGAATTAGGCAATCTTGAATTGGTCAGAATGGTGCTGTAATACCGTTCAAATACTGACCACCCACCTATGGCCCACACTGCTTACTCAGCTGTCGGGCCTTATTTTTTTACGGCCAAATTATCGCTTTCATCCGTCAAAATAGTGCCTCGACACAGCTGGGCTGGTATACTGACGCCACCATTTCTGTAACCAGATGATGCCTCGCTTGCAACAACATAAGATCATTTTACGTCAGCTAGGGCTACAACCCTATGCCCCCGTATCTCAAGCCATGCATAATTTCACTGAGTTTCGCACCGATACCAGCGCAGATGAAATCTGGTTGGTTGAACATCAACACGTATTTACTCAGGGTCAGGCAGGAAAAGCCGAACATGTTCTGATGCCCGGTGATATTCCGGTTATCCAAAGTGACCGCGGGGGCCAGGTCACTTATCATGGCCCCGGCCAACAAGTCATGTATATCATGATTGATCTCAAGCGGGCCAAATTGGGTGTACGGCAGCTTGTGACCACCATTGAGAACACCGTGATTGGGACGCTAGCCCATTTAGGAATTGAATCACAAGCTCGCCCAGATGCTCCCGGTGTTTATGTGGGTCAACAGAAAATTTGTTCATTAGGTCTACGCATTCGCAGGGGCTGTTCATTCCATGGCCTGGCATTAAATGTTGCAATGGATCTGGAACCCTTCTTGCGCATTAATCCCTGTGGCTACGCAGGCATGCAAATGACGCAAATCAGCGCGCTGAAAGCGGGTACTACTATGGCCGATGTTCAACCAATATTAGTGCGCGAATTTACCCGTCAGCTAGGTTATCCCGATGCCGAGCAGCAGCCGTGGTCATTGGCTGATTATTTACCACCAGACGCTCAATAGCCCGGCAATAAGCAATGTGAAGTATGAATAACTCTCCCACAGCAACTCAATACGGCGCTATTTACAAACGCCTACAAAATTGGGGGCTGAATGGGACAGGCTAAAGATGATATAATTTTTAAACAATTTTCAAAATTTTTTTAACGACGCCACATCCCGTTGAATTTAATTAAAAATCTCAAATTGAGAGATTCAGAACTGGAACCTGCACGATTATGAGTAAACCGATTCAGATGGAACGCGGCGTCAAATACCGCGACGCAGATAAAATGGCGCTAATCCCGATTAAAACCGTGGTTACCGAACGCCAAGAGCTGCTACGTAAACCCGAGTGGATGAAAATCAAGCTTCCTGCTGACTCTAGCCGCATTCAGGGTATTAAAGCAGCAATGCGTAAAAATGGTCTGCACTCGGTTTGCGAAGAGGCCTCCTGCCCCAACCTGTCGGAGTGCTTTAACCACGGTACCGCGACCTTTATGATCCTCGGCGCGATTTGCACCCGCCGTTGCCCATTCTGCGACGTTGCCCACGGCCGCCCAGTGACACCGGATGCCAATGAGCCAGAGAAATTAGCTCAAACAATCAAAGATATGGGTTTGCGCTATGTGGTTATCACATCGGTTGACCGCGATGATTTACGTGATGGCGGTGCCCAACATTTTGCAGATTGCATCTCAGCGATTCGTGCCAAGAATCCAACGATTAAAATTGAAACATTAGTGCCGGATTTCCGTGGCCGTATGGATCGCGCGTTAGATATTTTGACTGTCACACCACCAGATGTCTTTAACCACAATCTGGAAAACGTTCCACGGGTATATCGTCAGGTTCGCCCAGGGGCTAACTATGAGTGGTCACTTAAATTATTAGAACGTTTTAAAGAAGCTCATCCAGATATTCCTACCAAATCTGGTTTGATGGTCGGTTTGGGTGAAACTAATGCTGAAATCGTGGAAGTTATGCGTGATTTGCGCCGTCATGGAGTCACTATGCTGACGCTGGGCCAATATTTGCAACCTAGCCGTCACCATTTACCTGTACAGCGATATGTTAGCCCAGCGGAATTTGATGAAATGAAAGCGGAAGCAATGGCGATGGGCTTTACCCATGCAGCTTGCGGCCCATTTGTTCGCTCCTCTTACCATGCTGACCTGCAAGCAAAAGGATTGGAAGTAAAATAAGCCAAATTAGTCTGAATAGTTGTTCAGACTAATTTGATTGAAATATTTTATTACATCTTAAATAGCAGATAATCAAAAACGGATTTCCACTGGAGATCCGTTTTTTAGTTTCGCAGTCGGTTTCTATTACCTGCCGGTATAATCAGTCTTTATGCTCGATAGGCGGTTTGGCTTCTGTGGCGACTTTAGACTCAGCAGCCGTGTTGGCTGGAGGAGCATCGTCATTACCCATCGCCTTTTTAAAGCCTTTCAGAGCCGCGCCTAAATCCGCACCTAACGTGCGCAATTTGCTGGTACCAAACAACAACACAATCAATATGCCGACTACCAGCAATTTGGTAATACTGATACCTTCCATACACACCTTCTTGATTAGTACTGTTCATTAAATCATGCGCTATTTACGAATAAATTGCCGATTAAAACAAGAGTAATATGTAACAGATTTCGTTAGTGAACTATGATTTATTCAAGAGTCTATTCTCATTTATTTTGACTCATTCCGGATGAGACATTGCCGTTAACATCCCCCCAAAGCAGAAAGAACGAGGGAGCCGCCAATTGCCTTATTCAAGTAGAATCAATACTCGCAGATCCGGGTTAAGTTTCGCTAAAAGGACTTATTTACCCCGCGCATTTGGTTTAGGTATTGGCATGTTTTGCGTAGGCTCCGTGCTCTACACGCAGAATGCTCCATTATGGCTATGGCTCATGCTGGTGCTTAATGGATTGGTATGGCCACATATTGCCTACCTACTGGCCTCACGCTCTGAACAACCGTTTGAGCAAGAAATCATAAACATGAAAATAGACTCGGCGCTGGGAGGTGTCTGGGTTGCAATAATGTCATTCAATGCTCTGCCATCAGTCGTTATTCTCTCCATGATGAGCATGAACAATATTGCTTCTGGTGGGAAAAATGTTTTTTGTAAAGGGCTGGCTTTACAGATAGCCTGTAGTTTACTGACTGCATGGATATTTAATTTGCCCTTTAAACCTGAGACCTCGCCACTTCAGGTATATGCCTGCCTACCGATGATAATTATTTACCCTTCCCTGCTTGGATTAGTCACCTATCGAACCGCAAAACGCCTCGCTGAAAATAAAGAAGAGTTATTGCGTATTAGTGTCAGGGATGGATTAACTGGGCTGTATAACCGCAGGCATTGGGAACATCAGCTACATAATCAATTTGATAGTTGCCGACGCTACCAACATGGTGCCACGCTAATTTTACTGGATATTGATAATTTTAAATCTATTAATGATACCTTTGGTCACGCCGTTGGTGATGAGGCTATTACTGTTCTTGCCGAAGAATTACTGCTGGGGTTGCGAGCCATTGATATTGTTGGCCGCTATGGTGGAGATGAGTTTGGTGCTATTTTACCCAATACAACTGCCGAACAAACGCGGGAAGTATTAATGCGAATTCAGGAAAGGTTAGCCGATTTAGTTTTTACCCAAGCACCGCCCCTGCAACTCAGAGTCAGTGCTGGTATCGCGGATTACCGTCATGACATGATTAACTATCAGCAATGGTTAAAAGCCGCCGATTCTGCACTATATTTGGCAAAAGATAATGGCCGTAACCGCATTGAGCTGGCAAGCTGAATAACGGTAAAATTCCAATATAGTGGTATCCCTAAAGAAAGGTGTTTATGTTTAATACATTGCTTGCAGTATTTATTGGTGGTGGTGTGGGCAGTGTCGCCCGTTGGCTGGTCAGTCTGAAGCTAAACAATTTTTCCCCAAATATCCCAGTAGGAACACTTATTGTAAACCTGGTCGGTGCTTTTATTATCGGCCTGACATTAGCACTATTCACCCGAATTGCACACATTGATCCTGTTTGGAAATTACTCATTACTACTGGCTTTTGTGGTGGGCTGACGACATTTTCAACCTTCTCCGTTGAAGTTGTCTATTTACTTCAGGATGGGAAATTAGCTTGGGCTGCGGGCACAGTTGCACTTAATCTGGCCGGTTCACTTGCCATGACAATGCTGGCTTTTATATTGGTTAATTACTTTGCTGCTCAATAATCGTGGATCAAAGAGCACCACTGTTTACTGCATCTTAATGTTTTCTTAATCTACGAACCGGATAATTATTTAGCAGAGAACAGTTAGCCAATGGGGTGACTGATGTGCTGGATAGATCCTATGTGTAGTTTACCCAAAACAGGAACTGAATGGCTGGCAGTTATTTTTTGCTTGGTTATCACGGTTGCCTTTTTAAGGGCATATCTCTTTTAGCCCACTATCCCGTCAATGCTTGTCGGTGCTATAAATAAAAAACCCGCCTGATAACAATGAGGCGGGTTTTAAGAGATATGGGCTACTTAGATAGCGATAACATTAGCAGCTGATGGCCCTTTGGCACCGCTCGTGATTTCAAATTCTACACGCTGGCCTTCAGCAAGAGTTTTGAAACCGTTGCTAGCGATGGCTGAGAAATGAACGAAAACGTCCTTGCTGCCATCTTCTGGGGTAATAAAACCAAAGCCTTTAGCTTCATTGAACCACTTAACGCTACCTTTAATCTTAGACATCAAACTTACCTTTACGTGAATGTTGGACACAAAATGTGTGTCAAATACAGTACAGCAATAGAACTGTTTTTTGTCCACGGCAGAGATCACAAAAAACAGAGAAAAAGTGAAAACATCAGATTTTATGCTCAATTTTTAGCACAGAAATCCATGTTTCGCTCTTTTACAGCTCACCCGCACTGGCCCTAAAAAAGTCCCAGACTGTATCTGAAAGCGTTTCACCTGTATTATACTTGCCCATTGGATACGCTAATATGAGATGCATGATGAACGGTAGAATAACAACTTTTTTTGAAGATAAAGGTTTTGGTTTTATCACCGATGAGAACGGAGATAACCGTTATTTTCACGTTATTAAAGTTGCTAATCCCGAGATGATTAAAAAAGGTGCGGAAGTGACTTTCGAGCCAACAACCAATACCAAAGGGTTGTCAGCATTTGCGGTGAAAGTGGCCATTGAGAGCAAATACATCTTTATTGCCAATGAAAGAATCAAACTCACCAGTATCAAATCCTTCCATACTTTTACTAAAGAAGTGCCTGCACAGGCTGAAGTTGATAAAGCCAATACCATCCTTTCAGTCAATTTACTGATGAGTAAAATCCGGCCGCAGGAAGAAGATATTTCAGAGAAAACTGTGCCATTGAAAATGTTATCGATAACAACATTCCAAAATGTTACTTACACATTCTCAGAGCATGAAGTTGATATTGACAGTACAATTGCCAAATTGAAGAGTATTTAATCCCGATTTACTTTTACTAAAACGCCGCGATATCCCCATAAACAGCCCCAAATAGCTTTGTGGCTGTCCGGGCATTCCAGGGTTTGAAGCTGGCATCCCTGCCCGCGAGCACTAGACAATCCCTTTGGTATTCACTGATGTTGACGGAAAAAGTAACTAAAAATCCAGTCCGTTATTTATATTAACTATTTGAACATAAACATTTTAATCAATTCAACGTCAGTACGGGCTCCCAGTTTTTTCATAGCAGACCGTTTTTGCCCACTGACTGTTTTCTCACTCTTTTTCAAAATCTTGGCAATATCACCACCGGAAAAACCTTCATTAAATAATTTCAACACGATATTTTCATTGGGTGTCAAATACTGCCGCTCCGACGACGGCAAACTCAGAACTCTCGTAGATTTACGCTCAGATAAGTTATCTTTAAGCCCGCGAAGCTTACGTTTGAAAACAGTCGTAATTTTATTAGTGACAGTATCAACGCCGTCTTCTCTGAAGATCATCGTCACATTGCTGAATCTTGGGATACCCTGTAAAAAGCTATTCAAACGAGCATCACAAATCAAAAAAACATCCGCTTCTGAAGGGGCTTTATCCAAACGCTTTAGAGCATCAAAAAAACTGAACTCATCAACCCCAATAAAAATGATATCTGCTGAATAAAATGCTTTTCGATAGAATTTGATCTCTTTTTTAAATCCTAGAGATGTAAATATCTTTTTTACGATAGCTACCATACCTAGTGTTTGATATTTATCGTTGTCAACGATCATACAACTTATCATATTGGCCACACCCGCTAGTGCTTCAGCACTCTATGAATTGTTAACTCACATCTGTTTGTGATGAAATAAAAATTATTAAATATTATGAAGATAGACCAGAAACACCTTACTTTTGAGTAAACCATAGAGGCGTCATGAGATATATAGGAAGGCAACACCGGAGGGTGTAGGAAACGTCTTTTTTTCAAAAGAATATTTCTCGTTCTTTTATTTATAGTTAAATCTGTCAGGCGTGACAGCATTTAGATTGTATGTAAAAATAGTGAAAAATTAGTGGCCTAACCAGGAAGGTTCTAATGCTATACCTACGCCATTTACAGCTGGATATCTCATTTAACCTTATTTCAAGCCGAACGATTATATGAGAAACGTCGGTTTACATGCGCTAAAAACATTAAGCTGCTTTTCTGCCGTTACCTTTTATTCTGCCAGTAAAACCTGTACCGAACAGTGCTTTTTAGGTGGAGAAGTAATGGGGGTTTTGTACTTTTTGTCGATCATCGCCACCCCACTGTTTTTTATGATTATCGGTTATATCGATTCGAGCGATGAGATAGATCAAGCAGATATACTCAGAAAATTAAAATCTATCATAACCATTATCATTTTCTGGAACGTACTTTTCTACTTTATCAATGAGGATGGCTTCAAGCGGGGCTATTTCCTACAAAGCTGGCTTTTATTCAGTATTGCTATTATTTATCTGATCAATCCGATAATCTCGAAAGTACTACAAAGTAACAGAACGGCTATCATCACTCTCTCGTGTCTGGTTATATTCTCTATTTCTATCGATTTAATTAGCGCGTTCAGTGAGCGGCCATATTTAATTGATTTTCCACAATATTTTAGACTATGGACGTGGGTATTTTATTATATGACTGGCAGGTTCCTCTGCTCAAAAATTTGCCAAAAAATAACCAAATTGCCAAGGATACGTCTTGTCGCAAAAGTACTTCTTATCCCGACGGCAATTTCAATGTATTACTATGAAAGCTTTATGTCGATACATGTATATAAAACAGTGAATGCAGGCTATTTCCTCGATAATTTGCATGTTTTAATTCTGAGCTTATGCTTATTTGTAATATTTGATAACTTTGACACTAAACATGAATGGATAAAGAAAACATTGGCCTATATCAGCCCATCCATGATCGGGGTGTATATCTTGCATGATGGGATTTTCTATTTTATTGCCAGCGCATATAACTTATCTGATGTCACATTGAGGTTCACATTACTGTTGTCAGTATTTGCGGCCTCAGTCCTGTTATCGCGAATTCTATTACTGAATAAATATACATCACGTTTTATCTCGTTTTGATAGATATAATCCGCCTCCATACGAAGTGGTGGCGGGTCAGATATGCAGCAACAACAAAACTCGCGCAAGATAAAATATACTAGCAGAATCACCTATATCAGAGACAACAGGCGATGGGTGGTAGCAGGCGCTTCTGTCCAACACTTTTCATTATTGAATCTGAATCAAGGTCAGGGTATTGCCGAATACTGCGCCAGTATCAATATAGAGCTGGTTTTTAAATAGTGATGGTTTTACCAGCGGCGTGTGACCAAAAATAAATTTATCAGCCCCGGAGATCTCATCACTTTCTCCCTTCATCGCCGCGTTAAGGCGCTTACGATTCCATAAGACTAAATGCTCATCAACAAATTTGCCGTAAACATACTCATCTGAAGGATAATCAGCATGAGCGATAACATATGTCCCGTTGTCAGTCGTAACCTCAATTATCAATGGCAGCTGTTCGGCCTGTTTAATCAACTGTTCAACCTGATATCTATTATTTCCTGCCAATAAGAAGAACCAGCGCCCGCCATTGGCTATCCAGGTATCAGCCTCATCACCGGCCAGTACATCAATGGCCATTTGCTCATGATTGCCACGAACAGCACGAAACCAATATGCATTAAGCAGTTCATAACATTCTGTATTCTGAGGGCCGCGATCAGCCAGATCGCCCACAGAAACAAGTAAATCAGACGAGCGATCAAAGGCAACTCGACCCAAACTATCCATCAACTTTTTATAGCAGCCATGAATATCACCAACAACAAAGATACGCCGGTATTCACTGCCATTTATTTTTTGGTACATAGCAGGCCTCACAGTCAGTGTATTGCCTACTTTAATTTTAGCTTAATTGCTCAATTTATGAGCATCAATGCGGGGTTTAGTTAAAAATAGAGGGGGAATGTGGTGAGTTTCAACACACCGCAATTTTTTGTTGATAGATGCGCGTCACTCTCGTACTGCTGGAAATATTTATGAATGCTATTTCAAAAATAGAATAAGCCGCCCTCAAGCGGCTTATTCTACGTTGAAAGGACAACAAACCGCCTTAGGATCACTGAGGCCGATATATGTCTCTGTAATGGGCTAATCTTTCCCGGAAAAAATCGAGTTCATCTGATGAAAGTTTTGCTTCAATTTCATCAACTTTAATTTTCTTTTTTTGGTTTTCCATAAAAGCAACCGTGGATGCCACAAAATCCAAGCTGGTATGGCAATATGCCGAAACAAGTTTCTCAAGTGCTGACATGTTACCCCCCTTTATTTGACCTAGCACACCGCACAATTTAACACAAATAATTATATTAAAACCGAGACACAGATCAACCAAAAAGGAAATAGCCCACCGCAGGCCCCCGACACCAGCAGTGTTATTGATTTTACTGACATTAAACTGAAGCCAGGTATTTTGTCGTGGGTCGATGTTTTTTAGCGGATTTTCCGTTATGGTTCAGATAACCTTTTAACCTTTCTAAAGCCCATAATTGATAACGAGAACAGAATTGAAATGAGAAAAACAACGATAATTATGATAGCAATTGCCCTCGCGGTATTTGCTTACACGCATTTTACCGGAGCCTAACGCTATCAAACCTATGCTAAAAGTTATCGCACAAGACTTTATCAAACCAGAAAACATCAGTGATGTTATGCCGCTCTATAAAGAATTAGTGGAAAAAACAAAGCTTGAACCCCTTTGTATTTCCTATGATTTGTACATTGATAATAAAGACCCTGGTAGCTTCGTTTTTATTGAAGAGTGGCCAGACCAAGCGGCATTAGATACACATTGCGCGACAGAGCATTTCAGACGGTTGGTACCGCAGATCAACCAATATCAGCGAAAAGAGTGCACATTCATCTTTATGCACTCTTTTGAATAGCGTTTCAAAGCAACCGGTTACAATACCTGTTGCTCTTCTTCATGATATTGATTCTGCCACATAGCTGAGTACCGGCCATTTTGCAGCAATAATTCCTCATGCCGCCCGCGTTCAACTATTGCGCCCGCTTCCATCACAATAATTTCATCAGCATCAATGATGGTGGATAAACGGTGAGCAATAACCAACGTCGTGTGATCACGGCTAACTTCTCGTAAATGGGCCTGAATCTCGCGCTCAGTATGGGTATCTAATGCACTGGTTGCTTCATCAAAAACCAAAATAGCCGGATTTTTAAGAATCGTGCGCGCAATCGCTACCCGCTGTTTCTCACCACCGGATAACTTAAGCCCGCGCTCCCCTACTCGCGTCTCATAACCATCAGGCAAGCTAATAATAAAATCATGGATATGCGCAAGTTTCGCTGCACGTTCTATCTCTGCAAAACTTGAAGAGGTTCTGCCATATGCAATGTTATAACGCAGCGTGTCATTAAATAGCACTGTATCTTGAGGCACGATACCAATAGCCTCACGTAAACTCGCTTGAGTCACATTGCGGACATCTTGATCATCAATATAAATCGCACCATCAGTCACATCATAAAAACGAAACAGCAAGCGAGATAGTGTCGATTTACCGGCTCCCGATGCACCAACGACTGCCACCGTTTTACCCGCCGGAATAGTAAAACTCACTTTATTCAGAATAGGCCGGCGTGGGTCATAACCGAAACTCACAGAGTCAAAACGCACTTCTCCTTTTGTCAGTTGCAAAGTTGGTGCATTAGGACGATCTGTAATTTCTCTTTTTACCATCAATAAATCGAGCATATTCTCCATATCAATCAGCGCCTGTCTGATCTCGGAGTAAATAAACCCAAAGAAGTTGAGTGGCTGATACAACTGAAGAAGATAAGCGTTGACTAACACAAAGTCACCGATGGTCATACGACCTTGCGTAATACCTTGCGCCGCCATAGACATCATCACAACCAGCCCTACCGATATAATGGCTGTTTGCCCCAGACTTAATGCAGTAAAACTAAATTGATTTTTTATCGCTGCATATTCATACAGCTGTCTGGAGTGATTAAAACGTTCGGCCTCAAACTGTTCATTACCAAAATATTTTACAGTTTCATAATTTATCAGGCTGTCGATAGACTTGGTGTTGGCATCGGCATTCGCTTGATTCAGCTCGCGCCGAAAGCGAGTTCGCCAACTGACAGCCATCACGGTAAATAGAATGTAACAGGCAACGGTCACCAGAATGGCGACAGCAAACCAGCCATCGAGCAAATGCCACATAATAAGAGAGACCAATGTTATCTCAAATAAAATGGGGAATATGGAGAACAAGATGCGCGAAAGTACTGTCGCAACCGCTTGTGTACCGCGCTCAATAGATAAATATAACCCGCCCGTTTGCCTGTCCAGATGAAAACGTAAGCTGAGATCATGTAATTGTTTAAATACCCGTAAACCAAGCAACCGCGTCGCATTCTGACTGACATGCACAAACATGACGTTACGCAATTCTTCAAATAGAGAAGCACTGATTCTCGCGACCCCATAAGCAATTATCAAGGTGATGGGAATAGCCATCATCTTGGCATTTTCACTGCTCAATGTGTCGATCATTGCCCTATATGCAAGAGGGACCAGAGTGGTGCTGACCTTCGAAACCACCATAAATATGACGGCGGCAATCAGGTAGTAACGCAGTTTAGGATTATTTTTAGGCCACAGGTAAGGCAGCAGGAATTTCAGTATACGGGAGCGATCCATATTTATTTATTTGTCATTTCAGGTGGGTTAGCTGTCATTATTTTTTATATTCTGCCACGTATCAGAGTCATGGCCTAACAAACAAGTCAATATCAACAATCATTGAGCTAGCCCAGTTTGTTCCGCCATATATCGATAGATGCGATATGTCCGTTAATTAAATTGTGCTGCACAGTTAGTTTTCTTTCATTTTTTTTGACCAACATGAACAATTCTCTTCGATATCCAAATTATGTGATCGGAGTAACATTATTTCTATCGAAAGCAACCGGCTTTCACATCAATAAACAGAAGAGAATTTATTATGAAAATGACCATCGCAGCTCTGACCTTAATTGCAGCAATTCTGGCTCCAACTGTTTCAATGGCAAATATTGGTGACCATGACAGCTATCAAGGCACCTACTCCATTAGCCAAGGCCAAAGCACTAATAACGCGGGCCAAACAGCGAAAAACTAAAAAACCAACAGCCCCACTGAATATTGAGTGGGGCTTTTAATCATCATCAATACTATTCATTATCACCAAAATCAGATACCCAATTCTTCAGCACTCGCTGTTTTATCGCCTCGGGATAGGCATAATCGAATGAGCTGATAGAACCGTGATTTTCAGGTAACAACGCATCAATCACTACGCGTTTTCCTTTACGGTTGTGGCGCTCTGCCTGCGAATAACAACTCAATAGTGGCAAAATTGCGCTTTCATAGTAATAACGCCTTTTCTCAGGATGTACACGAGTCGATAATGCCCAAAGCAGCGAATTAGTCTCTGTTGGATCTATATCGTCATCCAGCACCACGATTTTGGGTAATTTGATACTATTACGCGTCTGATGAATAATATCCCCAATTTTTTTAGTCAGTTGTTCACTACTCAAATCTGGATGGAGTTGACGCCAATTGTGCTTAATAGATACGATCATTAAATGACAGGCAGAATATAGCGGCCCCCAAACAAAGGACACCGGTATATTCGCTTCCAGCAACACGTTCTGAATAGCCGCTGCATCGCCTATCCCCGAACATGTGTGATATTCATCAACCGGCTTACCCTCAGCAACCACAGGCCAAATGGGATTGTCTTGCCAACTAATTGCTTCAATTGACAAGATCGGTTGTAGTGAGTTTTCATTTGGCGTGTATCCAGCAAATTCACCAAATGGCCCTTCTATACCTTCGCGAGTAATAGCAAAATAGCCTTCAATAACGACTTCGGAACTGGCAGGTACCCTCAAATGATGCGTCTCACATTTAACAACCTCGATTCCCTTACCATATAGCGCACCAATATAGTCGGCTTCGTTAACATCACGGTCAAGCAGAGGCAATCCGGCAACATAGGGGACGATGGGCTCACCTCCCTGAACCAACGCATAAGGCATCGGCTTACCTATTTTTACCCACTCCTCCCATATATCAGCAATATGCTGGCTAGGGAAAACCAATGCAATCATCTGTCGATCATTATGATATTGCACACGTTGTATTGACCAGTTACACCATTTACCGTCAGGTGATTCAACAATAAACACGCCCCAGGTATTAACATAACGGTTGCCGTCATATTGATGTACCTGCGGTATAGGAAAGCGAGCCAATGTTGCTTTATCCCCATGCAGAATATTTTGCTTACAGGCTGCTGAGTTGCGCTCTATTTCTCTCGGTAAATAAGGCGTTTTTTTCAAGCCATCGACCAGATACTGAACAATATCCTGCGCCGTTGCTGTTAAGGGTAATCCTAAAGACATCGCTACCCGGGAAAGTGGGTATTCAGCATGGGATGATAAGGCTGCCAGTCCGCCAACAATTGAACAACCAGGATAATCTTTTATATTGGTCATCAAAGGCACTGGGGCTTCAATTTCCGCACAGCGGCGAATAATTGCCGCAGCTTCTAAATAACTATCGACGGGACGGTTAATTACCCTCAAATCGCCCTGTTCTTGCAGCAAGCTTATTTGTTCGCGTACACTTTTTAAAAACATGATTGACTCCCACGTCAGAGATGAAGGTATTAATCCAAAATAATGTCCGGTAGTGGTAGTCCATTGGTGATAATTGCTTGTGACAGGCGAGCAATATCTTCATCTAAAGGGCGATCTTTATCGAGGGAAGGAGAGAACCGACGAACGGCGTGATAAAATGCCGCTACTTCAGGTGCAATAATCTGCAAATTATCTCTAAGCGCCAACGCTTGAGCTGCGGTAATCAATGTCATTGAGACGACATCGCGTAGTTTTATTTCCATTTCAGCAACATCTTGTGCCGCATGCGTTCCCAGGCTAACAATATCTTGATTGTATTGCTCAGTTGGCATTGTATGTATTCCGGAAGGGGAACATTCTCGACGGATAGCGGCAACCAAAGCAGTTTGTGAGAGCTGTATTCCTTTCATTCCTTGATATATCCCCGGTACCGGGCTAAGCGAATTAGCCAACCCATGGGAAAAACGCTCATCCATCATTAGGGCAACTATCGAATGCAGATGATTTGCGAGCAAGGCGATATCTAGCTTTAATGCATCCATTGTCCTTGCAATATAGTGGCCCATAAAATTACCACCATTTAAGACGTCACCTGTATTGGGATCGATTAAAGGATTATCATTGGCAGAATAAGCCTCACGTTCAATAATCGTTTTGGTGTAAGCCAATGACTCAGGAATAATTCCTAATATTTGTGGCGCACAGCGTATAGAATAAACTTCCTGAACCGTCGAATCTAATCTTGTTGCAGTACCCTTATTAGAACAGAGATTAGGTTGTTGCTTTAATTTATGAAGCAGACTTTCCTGACGAGTTCCTTTCAACAGTTTACGCAATGTCGCTGCAATAGCTTTTTGCCCAGGATGATTTTTTATTTCTTGAATACGGGGATCAAAATGTTCATCGGAGGCCTGTAAGGCTTCAATTGCCATAGTTATTCCAGCAATCCCAGCTTTAAGTGTTTGCTCCAACCTAACAACTGCAATAGCACTAATCCCAGTCATAATTCGAGTGCCATTGATTAATGCCAGCCCCTCTTTTGCTTGAAGGCTAATGGGATGTAATCCAGCTTTTTCTATAGCTTCTGCGGCTGTCAGTTCGCTATTATCATACCAAACTTTTCCTTTCCCACACAGTGCCTTAGCAATATAGGTTAAAGGAATGAGGTCACCACTCGCCCCGACCGAACCATATCGGGGAACCAAAGGAATTAACCCTTTGTTAAGATGCTCTGCCAGCATTTCTACTGTTTCTGGACAAATTGAAGACCAACCCCGACATACCGCGATTAATACCAGAAATTGCGCCGCTCTTACATGTTCAGGTGGAAGAGACGGGCCAGTGCCAGCAGAGAGGAATCGCAACAAGTTATTTTGATGTTCTGCAATGGTCTCCGCTGGGACAACCATATTCGCATTACCACCAAAACCGGTGTTTACCCCATAAATAATTTCATTTTTATCCAGTTTTTTTTCTAATAAACTGCGACCATATTGAAGCCACTTTAATAGTTCTTTATCCAGAACAACCTCTTTTTTATTTACAGCAACATCATATATTTCATTGATAGAGACCGGCTTGTCTTTTTTTATCCACACGACACTGACATCATTTAAAAATGACATATCATCCTCTGCTGATTTATAGAAATCACTTTTAATATAGGTAAAGAGTAATAGATGTCAATAATTGCAATATTATTCATATTTAATTAAAACAAATATCCATTGGTTATTATTTAATAATAAATAGATTTAAAAGGTTAGTTTATAATAAAAAACATATAACAAAATGTCAGAAAAAAGGAATGTTTACTAAGCATCCCTATGATATATCTATATTATTAATAATTTGAATATATATATCTTTTGTTTTTTATTTGTAAAATTATTATCCGATAAAAAGTCACCTGTAATATTTTATTGACAGCTGTACATTTCAGAACAGCATGAAGCTGTAAAAAACAATATAAAACATAGTGTTGGATAATTATCATCCCATTTATGTGAATATTTAATACCTAACAGCGGCTTTCGAGTTGTATCATCTATATAAATTCAAAAGCCGCTGTTAACTGCATAATTACTCGTCGAAGTACCAATAACCCTGATTAATCAAATCCGTTAATTCAGCGACAAACGCTGGATTATGTAATGCCTCGCCCAGCTCCTTTTTACCAATCATCGTGTAACGGCACAGTGCGTCAGCGGCTTTAGGATCCACCGTTTCTAGTCGTTCACTGTTGATAAAGAAGCTGTTTCCTACTTGTAAAACCCGTAGCCCACTCAGGCGTGCCAAGACTTCACCATCCATCAGAGCATCGACAATCTCAGTTGGCTCATAAGGTGGCTCCGCTGGAGCAATATCCAGTTCATGACGCGGTGTCGTGGCGAAGCGTCCAAACCATTGTTTAAAATCTTCCGGTTGATTAATCATATCGATCATCATCCCGCGCAGGCGGTCGAGTTCATAATCTTCAACCCGGCCTGGATGTTCCCGACAGGTTAAATCAGGATCACTGTAGTGCTCACCGCCAAGATCATTTTCTAGCGCATAATCAGCAAAACTACTGATTAAATCCCTGCCATTTGGCCCGCGAAAGCCTACTGAATAGTTGAATGCAGTTTCATGGGTAAACCCATCATGCGGGAAGCCCGGTGGGATATATAAAATATCGCCTGGAGCTAAATCTTCATCAATAATCGGTGTGAATGGCTCAACATGCAGCAGGGCTGGATGTGGGCAAAACTGTTTCAGTGGCAGTTTATCGCCCACCCGCCAACGTCGGCTACCCATACCCTGGATAATAAAGACATCGTACTGATCGATATGCGGTCCAACCCCACCGCCAGGGACAGAAAAAGAGATCATTAGATCGTCTAAGCGCCAGTCAGGTAGTACGCGAAATGGACGAACTAACTCAGCAGATGGAGCATGCCAGTGGTTAACCGCTTGGGCCAGTAATGACCAGTTGGTTTCACCCAGATTATCAAAATGCTCAAATGGCCCGTTACTTGCCTGCCATTGGCCATTAACATGACTAACTAAACGGCTATCTACCTCAGCTTCCATTGCCAGCCCAGCCAACTCATCTGGCGTAATGGGATCGACAAAGTTCGGGAAAGCATTTTTTAATACCACAGGTTGTTTTTGCCAATATTTCTCTAAGAATTCAGGCCAATTAAGATTGAGTTGATAAGTCATGCTTTCACACCAGTAAGAAGATAAACGGCAGTAATTATAAAGTGGCTAACACCTGTCCTGCCTTGTCATTAGTCAATGACCTAAGTGGGGAATTAAAGGAAGTTCTTGCCGGACATTCCGGTGGTGAAATGCCCATCAGCGCGTTATAGCCGAAAAATCGTCAATTACTGCCCCAAATCCGTTATGTGGTGGATGAGCTAGTCAGGGCGGCTGAAACGGGATTACTGGACTGATTTTATTGATTATCTATTTGTACTAAATGGTTCGGATAATCTGTATAGCCACCGTAGAACATAGCCCTTTCAGACACAGTGAGTCGGGATAGCCCTTTTGTTACAGTGGCCAGCACTGTGATGGCGCTGACCACCAGAGCAACAAAAACGGGCGATTAGATATTTTTATCAAAGAAATTATCTATCTTGCTCATTGCCTGCTCAACATAACGGGGTACCCAGTAGGTTTCGATATGCGTCGCGCCATCAATCAGGAACAGCTCTTTATTCTGCGTACCTGTCGCTTTTTTGAACGCACTTTCGGTCATATAGCGCGAATCTGCTTTCGTACCCGCTATCATTAACAGCGGCTGATTGATGAGATCCATATTGCTTTGTGCATCAAAGCTCATCAAATCAAGCAGACTACTCAGGGTATAGCGGAAGGTTGAATTTGGGTGCGCGTGGGTTTTGCCGTAATACTCAAAGCCCTGGCGATAGAGATCAAAGGGCAGTTTGGCAATTTGCTCATCGGTTAATTGAGCATCGCCGGTATAGGTAATTTCACCGGTGGCGACCTCTTTTGTACGCGCATCCGAGGCTTGCTTCAGCCGCTCCTGAATAGTGGAAAGCTGGGAATCCTGATACCCGTTGCGGCGTACTAGTCCGGAGTCAAACATACTCAGCGTCGCCAGTGCTTTAAACCGTTTGTCGGTCTGGGCCGCTTTCAGTGAATACCCACCGCCGCCACAGATACCCAGCAGGCCAATGTGTGTGGTATCAACACCTGGATACTGGCTAATGTAGTCAGCCATGCCGTGAATATCTTCAATGCGATTGGCGGGTTTATCTACATTGCGCGGCATGCCGCCACTGGCTCCCTGATAGGCAGCATCGGCGGTGATAGTGATGTACCCGTGCTCTGCCAAACGCTGAGCATACAATCCGGCAACCTGCTCTTTAACACCACCATTAGGGTGGGCAACTACCACCGCAGGATATTTTTTTGCCGGATCATAATTAGCGGGCGTGTAGACATTCGCAGCAATTTGAATGCCATGAAGATCATATTTCACCGGGTGAATATTAACCTTGCCATCGATGTTCTCGGTAATGGCACCGTCATACACCAAAGTAAACGGATTCTGTTTGTAATCAGCGGCATGAACTGAAGTAATAGCTGCCATTGCCGTAAGCAGCATTGCATTTAACAAGTTGAGTTTCATGGTCATCTTCCGAAATAAGTTATGGCCCAACGCGTAGGGCACGTATCGTGGGTATTGCTGGTTTAGCTTAAAGAGACGGGCTGACAACATCATGACTGGCGAATAACAATTTTGTCAGTTAACCAGATTCGCGAAACTGACAGAAATGACAGGAAGTTGTCAGCAAGATGTTGGCATTAGTGGGTTAACATCAGCGTGGCCGCGTATAGCAGACAAGCAACAGAGGAGACGGTGGATGCGACTGTTATTAGTGGAAGATGAAGAAAAAACCTCGTCCTATTTAAGTCGGGCGTTAGGGGAATCGGGCTTTAGCGTGGATATATCTGCTGATGGTGCAGAGGGGCTGCATTATGCGCTGGAATATGATTACGATGCCATAATCCTTGATGTCATGTTGCCCGGCATGGATGGCTATCGGGTGCTGGAGGGTATTCGCGCCAGTAAACAAACGCCGGTGTTGGTGCTTTCAGCTCGAGGCTCGGTGGATGAGCGCGTCAAAGGCCTGCGTCTTGGTGCCGATGATTATCTGCCTAAACCCTTCTCACTCATTGAGTTGGTAGCCCGCATTCAAGCGCTAGTGCGTCGCCGCTCGACGGATGGCGCAGATATCACGCAACTACAGATTCATGACCTACATCTGGATCTGCTGGCTCGCCGCGTGTTTCGAACTGGAACCCGGCTGGAACTGACCGCGAAAGAGTTTTCCTTGCTCAGTCTGCTGGCGCGTCACCAGGGGGAAATCCTGTCAAAAATGATGATCGCCGAGCAAGTCTGGGATATGAATTTCGACAGCGATGCCAACGTGGTTGAGGTTGCGATTAAACGTCTGCGCGCCAAGATTGATGCGCCATTTGAGGTCAAGTTACTGCATACCGTGCGCGGTATGGGCTATGTTCTTGAAGTCAGACCCGACACACTAAATTAAGTGAGGGAGAAACATATGTTCAGGCGTTCCATCTCCGTGCATATGGCGTTGATGTTTGCTTTATCCGCCTTACTGATTGTCTCGGCTATCGGTATTTTGCTGCGAAGTTCGCTGCACGATTCATTGCAAAAGCAGATGCATAACGAGCTGCTTTTTCGCGAATCATTGATGAGCCCGTGGATCATTGCGCGTACCTCGGCTGAGGGCTGGTCAACACTGGCGAACAAATTCACCGTTTTGGCCAGTTCAGAGGGGGAACGGGTGCGCTATTGGATTGTCAGTGACAATCCCCGTTTTAGCGTGGGAGGTCCTCCACCAGCTGGCGTTAACTGGTCATCGCTGCAAGAGGGATTTAACAAGATACCCGGCACGTCCGAGGGAGTTTGTTCGTTGTTTCTGCTAGTAAAAACCATTCCAGCCAATGGAGAAAGGCCGGCACTGCGCTATGTCGTGGCTATCGATTCCACACCTTACATGGGCACGCTGGATGCATTCACTCGCACATTACTGATCATTACCGCGTTGGGTGTACTTATTGTTGCACTGCTAGGCTATGCCGTATCCAGAATCGGTCTGCGTCCGGTAGGCGCACTTAGCCATCAGGCACAACATCTGGCACCGGGAGATCACGGCCAACGACTGGATGCCAGCACATTACCGCAAGAGCTTCAGCAGTTGGCGATATCATTTAATGGTGTGCTTGAGCGGCAGGAAATCGCCTGGCGGCAGCTTGAGAGCTTTAACGCCGATGTGGCCCATGAATTACGCACCCCCCTCACCAATCTGCTAGGTCAAACACAACTGGGCCTGTCACGTCGGCGTTCGCCGGAGGAACTTGAGGAGCTGCTGGGTTCAAATCTGGAAGAACTGGAGCGGATGACGTCCATCGTTAACGATATGCTATTCTTGTCACACGCTCACGCAGGTGATCATGCCGCCCAGTTAACACGTATCTCACTGCGCGAAGAAACACTTAAAACGGCGGAATATGTTGAACCCTCCTTCGCTGAGAAACAGCTTTCCCTGAAAGTCGAAGGTGACGTGATTGCCCATATTGACCGGCGTTTGTTTCACCGATCACTTGCCAACCTACTGGAAAACAGCGCAAGGCATTCACCACCTGAAAGTACCATTACCGTGCAGTTAAGCAAAAGTGGCAATCAGGCCAGGGTTGCAGTATCAAACCCAGGTGACCCTATTGCACCGACACATTTACATCGCCTGTTTGAGCGATTTTATCGGGTAGATTCTTCACGAACCCAAAGTGACACTCACCACGGCCTTGGGCTGTCGATTGTACGCGCAGTCGCGATTATGCATCGCGGTGATGTGTTTGCCCGTAGCGAGAACGGTATCAATACCTTTGGGCTGACGTTTGCGCTATCTACCGACGACGAACTCTGCGCGGAACAAAACCAGCTCTCGGCAAAAGAACTTGAAAATACATTTTCGGCGTCAACTGACAACATTGTCAGGCAACCGTCAGCCTGAAGACATTTGACTCCGGTTAGAATCAAACCGACAAAGCATGAGCTTTTTTAACTAAAAGGACGCATTGCATGATCGGAAAAATCGGCTATCTCGGGCTATTAGTCCCTCTTATCACCTTCTCTACTGTCACGTTGGCCCAAAGCAGCTCAGCACATATTGCTCCCGCCGGAAGCCAGCAAGCCATTTTTGGTGCAGAGGAAAACTTTACCGGCCGTGTACGTGTCGCCCCCCTCTTTACTGCGGATAAAGACATGGCCGTTTCCGCGGCTTACGTCACATTCGAGCCAAGCGCCCGCTCTGCCTGGCACACCCACCCCGCCGGACAGCGGCTTATCGTAACTTCCGGCGTTGGCTTGACTCAGGCGGAAGGTCAGCCAGTGCAAATAATCCGACCAGGACGCGGTATCGTGCCCGGCAGGGGTTAAACACTGGCATGGCGCCTCACCTGACAGCGCGATGACACATCTGGCAGTGACCGGGATCATTGATGGAAAGAGTGTTAATTGGATGGAGAAAGTGACCGATGAACAATACCACGCAGATTAAAGTTCTCACCGCCGCGGCTTTACTGGTTTTCAGCGTGAGTCTGACAGCACATGCCGCATCCGTAACGACAGGAGCATCAGAAATGAATCAGCAACAAACCATTTCCGACACGCTATCCGCGCGCCAACAAGCTATACCTTTGATTGCATCTTATATGGCCAGCAGCCAGATGGAAAAACTCAATGCGGCACTTAATCGGGGGCTGGATGCTGGGCTGACGGTGAATGAAGCCAAAGAGATCCTTGTTCAGCTTTATGCTTATACCGGTTTTCCTCGCAGTCTTAATGCATTGAATGAATTAATGAAGGTTGTTAATGAACGCAAGCAACGCGGCATTAACGATGCTCAAGGTAAAGAACCGGTTAGCCCGATTCCGGTCGGTGATGAACTCCGTCGTGTGGGGACGGCTAATCAGACCAAAATATCGGGCGCGCCGGTACAAGGCCCGGTTTTTGAATTTGCCCCAGTGATTAATCAATTCCTGCAAACACATTTATTTGGCGACATTTTTGCCCGTGACAATCTGGACTGGCAAAGCCGCGAGCTGGCGACGGTCGGGGCACTAGCCGCCACTCCGAGTGTGGAAGCACAACTACTGTCACATACGCGAGCCAGTCTGCGTGTCGGGCTAACAGCAGAACAGTTGCGCCAGCTTGCACAGATATTGCGTGAACAGGGTGAAGGCGATGCCGCAACTCGGGTTGAAAAGGCACTGCAACAAGCGTTAGCTACTGCAAAGTAAACAATGACTTAATTGATTTGAGACTGTTCGTGGCTAACTCATCAAGCTGAACAACACAGATCATATTGAATCACAACCAACATAGAGGAAGTCACCTTGAAGATGCTGTTAAAAACACTGGTGTTCTGCATGATGGCTGGAGGGCTGACAGTGCAATCTGTTTATGCAGAGCCTTTGGTTATTCAGGCACAAGGAAGCTTTTCTGCTGGTGGAGCAATAGCGACAGCTCCCGGAACATTTGATGCAAAAAAACCGTTGGATCCTGCTGGCCAAACTTATCACGGCGATCACGCTTCTGTTTTTTATCAAATCCCAGAGAACCCACATAAATATCCTTTAATCATGCTTCATGGCGCTGGGCAGTCTTCCCGCACCTGGGAAAGCACTCCTGATGGCCGCGAAGGGTTTCAGAATATATTCCTGCGTCGGGGGTTTTCGACCTATCTGGTTGATCAACCACGTCGGGGTAATGCAGGACGCACGATGGTTGAAGGAACGGTCACCCCAAAACCGGATGAACAGATGTGGTTCAATCAGTTCCGTGTCGGTATCTGGCCGGACTATTTTAACGGCGTTCAGTTCTCTCACGATAAACAGGCGCTGAATCAGTATTTCCGTCAGATGACGCCCAACACCGGGCCTTTTGATATCAACGTTATTGCTGATGCCATGTCAGCGGTGGTGGACAAAACCGGCCCGGCTATTTTATTCACCCATTCTCAAGGCGGTGGGCCAGGCTGGTACACCGCGATGAAAAACAGCAAGGTGAAAGCCATCGTTGCTTTTGAACCGGGCAGTAGTTTTGTCTTCCCGGACAATGAATTACCTGCACCGATGCCAAGCGCGTTCGATACCCTGAAAGGCGAGCCGGTGCCGTTAGATCAATTTATGGCACTCACCAAAATTCCTATTGTAATTTTTTACGGCGATAATATTCCGGATAAACCGACAGTTTTACCCGCACAGGACAGCTGGCGAGTACGTCTGGCAATGGCACGCGAATGGCGTGACGTGGTGAATAAACACGGTGGCGATGTCACGGTCATCCATTTGCCAGAGCTGGGTATTAAGGGCAACACGCACTTTCCTTTTTCTGATCTGAATAATGTCGAGATTGCCGATCAGGTCAGTCAGTTTCTGAAAGAAAAAGATTTACAGTAACGTCCAAAAAAGCAGGATACATTTGCTAATTAATGAATCCTGCTCATTAAGCCTATCGAATGGCGGCCTATAATCAGATGAAAAACTCTGCGGTATGCTTAGTTCAAGCACAATACTCAAGGATAACGTCATGCAAACAGTAAAACTGAACAATGGGATTGATATGCCCCTGCTGGGCTTTGGGGTCTTCCAGATGACGGACGCAACAGAATGTGAGCGCGCCGTGGTCGATGCTATTGAGACAGGTTACCGCCTGATTGATACAGCGGCTTCCTACCAGAACGAAACGCAGGTAGGGAATGCTATTAGGCAAAGTGGCATCGCGCGCGATGAACTGTTTATCACCACAAAATTGTGGTTGCAAGGTGCTCATTATGAAGGGGCGAAAGCGCAGTTTGAACGTTCACTGAATCGCCTGCAGCTGGATTATGTTGATTTGTACCTGATTCACCAGCCCTATGGCGACGTGCATGGAGCATGGCGTGCGATGGAAGAATTGCACCTGGCGGGTAAAATCCGTGCCATTGGTGTCAGCAACTTTCAACCAGATCGCCTGGCAGACCTCATGGCATTTAACAAGATAGTTCCAGCAGTAAACCAAATTGAAGTGAACCCATTCAATCAGCAACTGCATGCCGTGCCCTGGATGCAAAGCCGCGGTATTCAACCGGAAGCCTGGGCACCTTTTGCTGAAGGGAGAAACGGTCTGTTCCAACATCCGGTATTAACTGCAATCGGCGAAAAATACGGTAAAAGCGTGGGACAGGTTGTCTTGCGCTGGATCTTCCAGCGCGGCATTGTCTCACTGGCAAAATCGGTGCGAAAAGAGCGGATGGCCGAAAATATCAACGTGCTGGACTTCGAGCTTAGCCATGAGGAAATGCTACAAATCACTGCTCTGGATACGGCAACCAGCGCCTTCTTCTCTCACCGTGACCCTGCTATGGTGGAATGGCTAACCGGTCGTAAACTCGATGTCTGATACTGTTAACCCGCTCGGTATAATGTCTTAAATCACAATCAGCGACGCCAGTAAGGTGTCGCTGATATTTTATTCAGAAACTGATGTTTTATTCAGAATATGTAGGCGGCCGTTTTTTCACGCCATCCCATTCAACATCTTATTTATGAATAATCACTTCACAGCTTTTTAATTTCAGTGACATAAGTGACTACCACTGTATCGACAAAATTAGGTACGTCGATAAATGCAGCTTTTCCTATCGGGGAATCAAACGCAGCAACGGCATCTTCAAGCGAGTCGAACCATAATTCTGAAAAACCATCAATAGGTGAGTCTGGATATACACGCCGGTCGATTGGATTCAACACGTAAGCACGAAGACCGGGTAATTTAAGGGTGATAGCCGTGTGTATCTCCTTCCAGTGTTCGACAAAATCGTCAAAGCTCTGATCTTTTTTCTTTGTCAGCAAACCTACGTGTTTAAAGCCTTTAACTTCGGTCATGGTTATCTCCAGTATCCAGAGTGAGTGTTGTCGCCCCAAGGCGAAACATTAATTCTGGTGCATACTATGATTGATTCCATTGAGGCGATAAATATGGTTTTACTATCATCTTTATAGACATAAATTCTACAATCAGATACCCCAAAGCACGCTATCGTTATATTTTCTGATGATATGGGGTCAGTATTTCATTTCGAAAAATACTTTCAACAACCTGAACAGACCAGTGTAAATATGAGAAAAACAGATCATCTCGGCGGTATTACTGCTTTTGTCACAACGGCTCAACACGGCAGTTTCACTGCGGCTGCGGAACGGCTCGGGCTAACAAAATCAGCGGTGGGAAAGAGTGTAAGTCGTCTGGAAGACCGATTGGGGCTGAAGCTTTTTCAACGGTCAACACGCAGGCTTAGCCTCACACCTGATGGTGAAAAGTTTCTTGCCAGTTGTCAAAGTGCAATAGATATTCTGGAGCTTGCTGAAGCAGAATTGACCGCCCATATTACCCACCCCGCCGGGCGCTTACGGGTAGATTTGCCGGCTGCATTTGGCAGACAGCGTGTCTTGCCTATCCTGCTTGATATTACCCGCCAGTATCCCGAGTTGACATTGACAGTGACATTCAGTGAGCGATTTGTTGATCCTATTGAAGAAGGTATTGATCTGGTTATACGTATCGGTGAACTGGCTGATAGCAGTGGTCTGGTTGCCCGCAGATTGACAACTCAAAAGCTGGTAATTTGCGCCTCACCGGAGTACCTATTGCATAATGCAGAACCCGTCCAACCAGAAGAGTTGAGCCAGCATAAGTGTGTGGTCGGTTTTCGACGCAACCAGCCGATATCCTGGTTACTAAAAGACAATACCGGACAAATCCACCGCTATACCCCAACGCCAACACATGAATTTGCTGATGGTGATGCGATGCTGGCCGCCACGCTGGCGGGATGTGGTCTATGTCAGTTACCGCTCTGGCTAGTTGGTAAATACTTGCAAAGTGGGGGATTAAAAGAAGTTCTTATCGGACATTCCGGTGGTGAAATGCCCGCTAGCGCGTTATGGCCGAAAAATCGTCAGTTACTGCCCAAAATCCGTTATGTGGTGGATGAATTGGTCAGAGCCGCTGATGCGGGATTACTCGACTGATTTTATTGATTATCCAATTGTGCTGAGTAGAACGGATAATCTGTATAACCAACTTCTGTGCCACCATAGAACGTAGCACGATCAGGTTCAGTTAACGGCCAGTCATTTTTCATTCTTTCCACCAAATCAGGATTGGAAATGTAGGGCCGCCCGAAACCAATCAGATCAGCGCATCCATCCTGTAGGTACTTCTCTGCCCGCTGTTTATCAAACCCTCCGGCAATAATCAAAATACCCTGATATACGGCTCTGAATTTTTGAATGAATCCATCGGGAATAGCTTGCTGACCCAGGGTTTGCTGATCACTGAGATGCACATACGCCAGCGAGCGAGTGTTTAGTTCATCAGCAAGTTGTAGCCATGTCTGCTCCTCACCTTCAAAAGCGTGCATATCGAAAAGACGACCAAAAGGAGCCAACCGGATGCCCGTTTTATCACTTCCGATCGCTTTTGATACAGCATCGGTCACTTCAAGAGTGAAGCGAATACGATTGCTATGGCTTTCACCACCATATTCATCATTGCGGGTATTCAGTCCACCATTAATAAATTGTTCCAACAGATAACCATTTGCAGCATGAATTTCGACGCCATCAAAACCCGCTTCAATCGCATTCTCCGCTGCCATAACATAATCATTGATAATGGCTTTGATACCATCAATCGTCAGAGCTTGTGGTATTGAAACGGGTACCTGACCTGGGTTACCGTTTTGATCCAGTGCATAACAGTGACTGCTCTCGGCTTTTACTGCGACGCTGCTGACCGGAGCAACACCGTTATTTTGTAGACTGGTATGGGAAATGCGACCGACATGCCACAATTGCAGGAAGATTTTTCCGCCTTTTTCATGCACAGCCTGAGTCGTTAACGACCATCCCTTTACTTGCTCCTGACTGTAAATGCCAGGAGTAAAAAGGTAGCCCTGCCCCTGCACTGAAATTTGAGCGCCTTCAGTAACAATTAATCCGGCAGATGCCCTGAAGAATCCCCAGAAAACAAGACAGGCATAGCGTGATGTGATCTACTGATTGCTCCACCAATTCAATGAGATTACCGCTATGCTTGTTCGTAAAGTATGCCAAAATTTTTTCCAGAATGCCTTAGCACCATTTCATAAATACCGGCAAAGCGCCCTGATGGATGCCACTGTTGCTTTAATCAATGGAGCTTCACTCACTCTAACCAGTATCGGCCGTTTCTTACCGGGTCAGGCTCAGGTTAAAAACAAAATTAAACGCGTGGACCGTTTGCTGGGAAATGAGTCTCTTCATCGTGATATTCCACTGATTTTCAATAATATTATAGCTATGCTGACCCGGAAATTATCTCTGTGCGTGGTTGCTGTTGACTGGAGTGGATATCACTCGCATGAATACCACATTCTCCGGGCCAGTTTAATTTGTGATGGCCGCTCCATTCCTTTGTTAAGTCAGATTGTTCCGTCGGCTGAACAGCAGAGCGAACAAATTCATAAAACATTTTTAAATGCACTTGCCCGAGCCGTTAATCCCGATGCCAGAGTTATTATTGTTACCGATGCAGGTTTCCAAAATGCCTGGTTCAAACATATAAAATCATTAGGCTGGGATTTTGTCGGAAGAATAAGGGGATATACACGACTTCGACTGCATCGGGAGGGTGATATCTGGTACAAACCACAGGAACTTCAGGCCAGAAGCCAGCCCGAATATTTGGGGCCGGGTACGTTGTCACGTACTCAATATGCCCGCTGCGAAGGCCATTTTTATCTTTATAAGAAAGCCCCTAAAGGTAGAAAAAACAGACGTTCCCGTGGCAGGATAAAACGCTACAAACAAGAGCGTGACGGCCGCTCATCAGCCAAAACACCCTGGCTACTGTTTACCAGTAGCGACGACTTCAGGCCCCGTGAAGTCATGAAAATATACAGCAGAAGAATGCAAATAGAGCAAAATTTCCGTGATGAAAAAAGTGAGCGCTTTGGATTTGGTTTGCGTGCAAGCCGCAGCAGAACAACGGAGCGAATGCAGGTCCTGAGCCTGTTAGCAACGTTAAGTACAATTGTGATGTGGTTAATGGGGTATCATTTTGAAAATAAAGGATTACATGTGAGGTATCAGGCTAACAGTGTGAAGTCGAGGCGGGTCATATCTTATCTGACGTTAGCAGAGAATGTCTTAAGACACTCTCCGCTAATATTGCGACGAATAGCACTGAATAGTGCACTTAATCACCTTGCCAGAGCCTACCGAAATATGGTGCTAGTTTATTAATGGTGATTTTGTGGGGATCCCTCAGGGCAGATGCCCGTTGTGCGTAATACTCTGCCGTCAACTCATCTGCAATATCACCTTTTCTGGCTCTCGAACGAGTCATAGGTGCCATAACGACGCGATTATTCAGAGTAATATTACCGACTTTAAGTGGTGTAAATAGCTTTTCCATTTTTACCTACCTGTATTCAGAAATTTCACCTATGTTCACGGTATGAGGTATCAATGTGAATAGCGTTTTGTTCCGAATACTTGTTCCATAAACTCTACATTACTTTTAGAGTGATAAAGTTAAGTAAATCAACGAATATAGCTAAGGCGGATAGTATGCAAGGTAAATTAGGGGCAATATTGGCGGCCTCTTATACCCCGAATAAATGGCGATCAAACCATACATTAAACTGGCTATTGCCCATGAGTTTATCAAAATCAATACAGTCGCCATTAATAGAATTAGCTTAAATAATGGTTTCACCGGTAACGGCTAATATCGGATTCCGTTTGTGGTGCTAATTTTTTAGCCTCTCTTCTGAGGCGCATTTATTTGCCTCTTTCAATTCTCCATATACCCCCAAATTATTTTGTGTCTCTCAGCGCAGCTAAAGAAACATGCAAATCACGGGAACCTCGGGCCATTCTTATCATGTACTCAACCATCAAAATCATCATTTCCAGACAACTATTTTCCCCATGAATCAAAGATAGATAACGTGCTGACACCATGAGATATCAGTAGAAGTGGGTGGACGTCCGGCCTCTTTACGCTTAAACTATAACCACTTAATTCTCACTGTTTGGGGCCTGAATATGATCACACATTCGCCACATACTATTGCTAACAGAACCGAGCGTATTGGGTGTTTTACCGTACCTGGTGTTTTGGGTGGCTTTGAAGTGAGAAGCATGAAGAATCGTAAAGAACGTCCCCTATTGATGGTCGTTCGTACCGGCTGGGAAAAAGCCGCTGCCTATGAACAAATACGCCCAGTATCTGAAATCGTTATTGATAAAAACGGTAAGTCTCGTCCAGTTAACCAAGCTTTTTTCTGGAATGATTTGCAGGATACCTCTATCGATTTCTCACAAAAGGCGGTTGATTTGTTCTTCAGTAAGAAAGGAACTCTATCTGCATGTCACCCAATTTAATTGCTGAACACGATAAAATATTAAAATGGCCGGAAGTTAATGATTTAGCTCCCGGCCATTTTTTATGGCTGCCTGAATTTAAAACCCCGAATGGTGACCTCTTTCAAGCATTACTTGAAGATGATGGTAGCAATATGGCCCATCTTCATATCAAAGAGATACTTTCAGCTGAGCATATAGCAAGCTATGTTTTGACTTTCGACCTCACCCCACCAGTGGATTTAGGCCAGCGTTTACCCCAAGTTGAATCAGCTTATGTCTCACAAGAATATCAAGGCGGGGGCGTGTCTACTGCCACCTATAAAGCCATTATTGACCACTACGGTGCTGTAATAAGTGATACTTATCAGACTGAGGGCGGGATGGTACTTTGGCTGTTTGGTCTGTCTAAAGATGACAGCATCCAGTTAACCATTCTAAATGTGGATGGTCATACATTGGATTATAAAATTAACGAACACGGCGAAAGAATCAGTTTTCAGGGTGATAGAAAATCTTTACTGGAAATTGCTGATTCTGTTTGGGGAAACCCAGATAATGTCGAACTGAGCAATCTGGAGACGTTGGGCTTTACACCATCATGGCGTAATCACAATAATCACGTTTTGGCCGCAACCAAATCTATTATCTAAATCCCCCGATTTAATACGCCTGATTACGCTAACTCGGGCGTTTCTATTACTCAAATGCTCGTTTATTATTGCTTGATAAAAACTCTGGGTATAGATTTTTGTTAACCCTATAAATCCCAATTCACATCCTAAATCAACACCATCCCCCTACTACTTTCACTTTGAACCATTATGTTCGGTATCATTCAAAGCAGGGCCAACCAGAGATAACAGGAGTAATCTCATGATAAATCCAGCGGAAAAGCTCAAGGCAAAGCAGCAGGAATTTATCAGTATCAGGGAGTTGATTGAGCGCATTTCGCGTCTCCACCCCGCGATGAGTCAGGCACAGATAGCTAACTGGCTGCTGATAGAATTGACGGATGCCAGGCCAGTTACACCGCCGTTATTGATAGCAGCTTTCTTTTCCAGCAATCCGATACTTCAACCGCCAGTAACGTGAACCATTTGTGTTTACTAATAAAAATAATCCGCCGCCGTCGGAGAGCTTATAAGGTTTCTCTTTTCTCTTTTCGCTTTGCGGTATCCACTTGCCGGGCGTTTAGTTTCTGTGGGGGTATCTCATTCCATTGAACCTAGACTTACCCCCATTTATACCCCCCAACTATCTATAGAAATCAGTAGATGCGGATAAGCGTAGGGATACTAGGAAGTTCCAGAGATACTGATTATATAAGGGATTTATGGACTTAGATAGACTTCAGGAGACGTAAAGATGGTACGCCCTACAGGGCTCGAACCTGTGACCTACGGCTTAGAAGTTCATAGAATTCTATTTTAAACCAATAAGTTATCGCATTATACGGCGCTCACACGTCCCAATTCACGGAAAGTTACGGAGGCATATGGTTGGTGGTCTGTACTTACCTGTCCCAAATTTGTCCCAATGGTTATCATATTACCCTTGATATTCCCCCATCCTTCAGAGCTGGGATATAAGTCGTACTTAATAAATACAAAGTAATTGCTCACTTACAGTTTTTTTATTTACATTGAGCAACGTCATTATATGGCACCATATCCTAAATAAACAATTAAGTTAAAATGAGATAGTACCATGCACAAGAATATATACTATGGAGCAGTCCTTTCAGCTATAATCGCATCATCTATAGCCAAAGCTGATAGTATTTCGTTATCCTTATCAAATGATGATGCAGGTATTTTTCAACCAACATTAGATAAACTATATAGTCATGCAGATGGAGATCGTGATGATTATTCTCAGGGACTATTCTTAGGTTATAGTCGAGATATTACTGATACAAGTCAACTATCTGTTCATATAGCACAAGATATTTACTCCCCATCAGGTATTAATAAAAGACTACCAACTGCTGTAATAGGTGACAGGGCTTTTAGTGCATATCTGCACACAGGAATTGAATGGAACTCTTTAGCAAATGATTGGTTTCGCTACCGCTTAGGAACAGACTTTGGAGTGATAGGACCTGATGCTGGAGGTCAAAAAGTCCAAAACAAAGCCCATCAATTTATTAATGCCGAAAAGTATCAAGCATGGGATGACCAAATCGAGAACCGCTACGGCTACACTGTTAAAGGTATGCTTTCCCTCACCCCAAATATGGATTTCTGGGGCACAAATATCGGTGTATACCCTGAACTGTCTGCGGTAAGTGGTAATCTGTTCCAGTACATTGGCTATGGTGCAACATTTGCACTAGGAAATGATAAAACCTTTAACTCAGATAACGGGTTTGGCCTACTTGACCGGCGTGGGTTAATGCATACCTCCCAAAAAGATGGACTTATATACAAATTTTTTGCTGGGATGGAACGGCGTGAAGTCGACCATAACTATACTTTACAAGGCAAGACACTTCTAACTAATACCGAAACTATCACCATGAATAAAACTGTTGATGAATATCGGGTCGGTGCCACAGTGGGCTATTATCCTGTTGCTTTAACGCTTTCACTCAACAAAGTATCCTCGGAATTTAAAACCGGAAAAGATTATTCATACATAACAGGAGCTGTAACATTTGTTTTCTAAACACTATAGAGTGAGTGAATTAATTAGATGAGGCCAAGTGCCAAGACTTTTTAATCACCATTAACTCACCTTCTGGCTACTTTAATAAATCACAGCCAACCAATATAAAATCGCCACTAACGACAGGATAACTTGTATTAGTGGCGAGAATAAGAATCGAATTTATGAGTAAAACTATGCATTTTTAATACGTGGTATGTCAGCATAGTCTTTCCAGCAGATAATAAGACCAACGCTATAAAAACGTGACATCAATCGCAAGATGTAATAATTAAGATTGGGTACCAATGAATGATCTCAATTGATCTCCTCTACGCCCTAATAAATGGGAATTTTATGGTGTGATCTTACCCAGCAATAGTGGACATGGAACTAAGTGAGTAAACTCTTAACCCAGAGGTAGCTCACATGACAAAAGCAGCATCAATCAAAAAACAGCCCCACAAGCAGTACACACCTGAATTTCGTCACGAAGCTCTGAAGCTCGCTGAACGCATTGGTGTTGCTGCCGCTGCCCGCGAACTCAGTTTGTATGAGTCACAACTCTATGCCTGGCGCAGCAAACGGCAGAGTCAGCATTCATCTTCCGAACGCGAACAGGAAATGTCTGTCGAAATCGCCCGCCTGAAACGACAACTGGCGGAGCGGGACGAGGAACTGGCCATTCTCCAAAAGGCCGCGACATACTTCGCGAAGCGCCTGAAATGAAGTATGTCTTTATCGAAAAACATCGGGCTGAGTTTAGCGTCAAAGCCATGTGTCGTGTACTTCGGGTTGCCCGCAGCGGCTGGTATGCCTGGCGTCTGCGCCGTCATCAGATAACCCCACGACAGCAGTTCCGGCTTGTCTGCGATGCGCTACAAATGGCGCTGTGGCAACGTAAACGCCCGGAAAATGTCATTTACGACAATGCCTGCGCGGAAAGCTTCTTCCACTCGCTGAAAGTGGAATGTATCCACGGAGAGCGCTTTGCCAGCAGGGAAATAATGCGAGCAACGGTGTTTAATTATATCGAGTGTGATTACAATCGGTGGCGCCGTCACAGTGCCTGTGGCGGACTCAGTCCGGAACAATTTGAAAACCAGAACCTCGCTTAGGGCTGTGTCCATATTACACGGGTAGGATCAAGTGCACTGAATACAAATAAAATCACGTACAGCTTTCAAATCCGTTAGCCCTGCTACCTCATCCTTCATTTCCCGTTGTCGCTGATAAATCCTGTCACTATGTTCCATCAAGGCCAATGCCATTGCCTCACTAAGTCCCTTGAGTTGTTCCATACTCAGTGGTACTGATTTATTATTCACATCACCCCACGACATCACATCACGCGAGTTTGTGTTAGCAATAGCGGCCACAGGAGATAAACGCGCCATTGACTGTTGGTCAGCACTCCATGTCCGACCAGCATATTCAAAGGTGATACTTTGTGCCTCCTGTTCCAGTCGCCACATGTTGATTTCCTGCCATTTTTGCTCTTTGGCTGCCTGTAACATCGCGGGGCTGACTTCAAAAGGGGCAATCTCGCCATATTCCCCTTGTATCAGTGCCTGCCAAATGATTTGGCCGGTTTCTGCCGTGTCTATTTCTGTGGCGGTATAGGGCAAATATTCCTCCATCTCTTCAAATAACACCTCGCAATCGATCGCACCGCTTTCCAGATAACGGGCGTTTTTAATTTCTTTGATATTCATTCGTACCTCAAGCAACTCGGATAAACAAACCAATCAGGGCAGTTGTCTTATCACCTGAATTCATGGTATTACCCGACAATGCAACGAAAGTACCTGCTTGCGGATAATTATTCGGTGTGACAACCGACAGTTGCGGTGTGGATTGGTACGTACCTGTTGTACTATACAAGCCTGAAAGGGTGATCATACTCAACCGTGAACCAGGTATAACTTTTCCCCTAATCAACGTTCTATTGTTATCATCATCTGACTCACCGCAGTAAGCCGCAAAGATGAGAACACCAACATTTGGTGAACCCCACGCGTTACCGGTGGTAGCACGGAGAGCATCTGCGACGTATTTTTTCAGCCCCAGATATTCAAGCACCTCATTTTTGGAATTCTGGCCAATAATCACCCGCCCCACCGCTGAAAGGTTGGCGAGAGCCATCATATTTTTACTGCTGAAATAGGGGAGTTTGTTCTCGGCTGTCGCTAAGCCGGACAGTGATGTCAAAATTGCGCTTAAGGGCTGCTTTCCTGCCAACGTATTTGTCATCGTGGTGGCGAAATTCGGGTCATTCCCCAACGCTTCAGCCAGCTCATTCAGTGTATCCAGTGCTTCGGGAGAAGAACCAACCAGTGCCGATACCGCTCGTCTGACAAATTCAGCCGTTGCCACTTCTCCCCCTGTCGCGGATATATCGGGTGTGGGGGCGGTGGGAGTACCTGTCAATACGGGGCTGTCGAGAGGGGCTTTCGTCTGTACTTCATCTGTCAGGCTGTTCGCTATATCTTCGGCTTTATTACAGTAATTCTGTGCATTTCGGCTGCCTGTTGTGCTCCTTCTTTGCTCTCCTGCGCGTTCTGCGCTGACTGTGTTGCAGAATGTGCGCTTGATGTAGCCAGCTTTTCACTCTCTGCAGCGGCGTTCTGACTTTCTACTGCTGCTGTTGCACTCGTGGCTGCATTATTTTCTGAAGATGCGGCAGATTGTGCACACACCAGAGCCTGTTCTGCGCTCTCCGCAGCTTTGGCCGCAGATAGAGAGGCATGACTTTCATGTTGCTGCGCCGCCTCTCGGTTCTGACTGGCCGAAATTGCACTCTCAGCTGCCACTTTTGCCGATGCGAGAGCCTGAGCCGCACTAATGGCTGAACCCTCACCGCTGGCAAATGATTGCCTGGCACTTTCTTCTGCCGCCATCTGGTCGGCAGCGGCATTTTTCGCGCTTTCTTGCGCAGCAGCAGCGTAACTCTCAGCATCATTTTTAGCTTCTGTTGCCGCCAGTGTATCTTGCCTTACCTGTTGAGCACTTTCGGCGGCCATATCCGCACTTTGTTGTGCCTGTGCAACCAGCTCTTCAAATCGTTTAACAACATCAGGTTTTAAATCGCCTTCGTCCAAAGCAATCAAAAAATCATTCAGTGTGCCAGGTTTCGAATCGTCATAAACCGAAATATCACCGACACAATATTCATTACCCCATCCATGCCGTAGATAAACACAGTACCTTCCCACTTGTGCATCAAATGAATACTCCCCATTCCCATCCGTGGTAATTGTTGCAATAGTGCGCATCACTACTTCTGAGGTATTCACTCGCGCTTTTAAAATAATCTGACATCCAGACATAGGGATGCCTGCACCATCAATTAGCGCACCAGATATTTTCACTGACATGTTCAGCTCCAAATGAAAAAACCGCTGAAGCGCTGATTTGCAGGAGCCTATCAACACCTAAGCGGAATCATAAAAATGTATTACAAACCAAATTAAATTATCTCAAAAATCGTTAATTTTAAAACAGTTTTTCCATTACAACTTTCGGAATGAAAGATATAACAAAGTTAAATATAACCTCACCACTCTCCATACATCACCAACCCCGTAAGCACCAACCAACAAGCGATGAAATATATTTAATTGAAGGAATTTTATAGCGAATTGTCTTTGTTTGACTTTATCGAAAAGTACATTTTTCAACAAACCTCTAAAATGCCCTGACTCACGATTTGCTTGCCTTAATAGTGCTTTATATAGCTTTGGTTCACTTTCATACTCATTGGAAATAATAACAAACTCATTAATAATATTAATGTAACACTCAATGCGTCGGAAAATCACCTCCTGCGACAAAGTATTAATAATTGAATTATTATTTTTACGGTAGCCATAAAGCAGTTCTTTATGAAACCCAACTCTTTTAGCAACTAGTGCAAGCCGAGTAGTCCATAATATATCTTCATGTAATTGCCCAGCAATAAATCTAAGCCCTTTAGTTTTCAAGATATCCAATTTAATCATCTGGAGCCAAACATAATGAGGCCATTCATTATTAATGACAGCATATTCAATCCATTGCTTACCTGTAATAATATCACCATAAGGTTGAAAAGATGTTATTGGTATTTTTCCCATATCTTCTGGAAAAGAATTAAATCTAAAACCATTACCAATAAGAACATCCAACTGATTATTCTCTGCGTAATTAAGCCATGCTACTATTGTATTGGGCATCAGGATATCGTCACTATCCATAAACATAATCCATTTGCCCTGGGCCTGCTTAATACCCACATTCCTTGCACATGAAAGCCCCATATTCCTCTGGTTAATAACCATCATATTAGGTATTAATAACTCATAATGTTTCAGCAACTCTAAACTAGAGTCAGTAGAACCATCATTGATAGCTATCACTTCAAAGAAAACATCCTTTTGTTGTTGAAGAGAACCAAACAATGCAGGGAGATACTTTTCAGAATTAAAGACAGGAATAATAACACTAACCTGAATGTAACCCATAAACAACAATACCTTGTAATATTATTAGTAACACTAAGGTATTTTAAACCACTCATAATTTCTTTGAAATAGATGAAATTGAAATTTCTCTCTTCATGTTCTAAGCTCCTATTATACTGGTGTAACTGGCCAGTTAATATCTGGTACATTTGAAATATCCAGTTGATCAATCAAAACTCGATATTTGCGCCACGCCAGTAATTCGGCCTTGGTGGTTTCTGTGACCAGCCCAAGCTCAATACTGTCCTGCAATATCTGAATTTTATCACTTGCTTCGTTGAGCAAAGCCCGTTTCTTCTGCTCTGCTTCGGTCAGATGGTGCTTTTTCTCGGCTTCTTCATCTTTTACCCACCGTGAACCTTCCCAACGGTCAAATGAGCTATTGGGGGCCTGTTGGGTGCAGTTTTCGGGCAGTGGGCCAAGGTCAGTGATAAGCATGGCCTGCCCGTTGTCGGTGTGGTATACCCGCAGACCGCGATGGTCATCAACCAGCGACCATGACTCACGCTCGAGATCAAATACGGCAATCTGTCCTTCTGGCGCATCCGGTGGCGCAATTGTGGTGCAGTTGGCCGGTAGTCCCATATGGGGGGGGATATGAGCATCTCCGGCACCGATAAATTCCTGCGTATCGCTGCGGAAGTTATAAACCTTGAGGGTTCGGGTATGGTTGGCAAATTTAAAGGTCATCAGGCGCACCTCACGATATAGTTAAAGGCAGTATTTTTCACGGTGGTTTCGTTGTTCCCTTCAGCATGGATGGTGATGTCATGACCATGCGGGCCAATATCGACAAAATGGTTGTGTGGGCCGATATGCGTTGAGTGGGCATGGTCTCCAGCCTCTTGAGAGGGGGGCCAGTTAAACGCAGTAGATGTCTCATCATCTCCCGATGTGTAAATACCACTGCCGCCGTGGCGGTGGCCTTGTGGCACACCATGAACATGTCGTCCACCGGTTGTGGTGCCCTTGGTGCCGTAATCAAAGGTACTGGTCTGACGCCGCCCCAAATCGGTCTCTGAAACGCTCCCGGTATGGGTGTGTGATTTATTCCCGTCCTGTTCGGTTGACAGAACATCGCGCCCATCCGGTTTACCCTTGATGGTTTGTCCGCGCATATCGGGCAGAAGGCCTGAGGGGTAGGCTAACGCCAGCTTGGGATAGCGCGTTGTATCAAATAATTGACCGGCACTAATTGTCCACCCTTCAGGAGGGATATCTGAAGGCCATGGTAATTGAATACCTACAGGTAAATGATAGCGTTCATCACTCTCCGTCTGAGTGTAAACACCTATGTTATGAGCAAATTGAGGTTTATCCAGAATATCCTCGCCATTAGCTGATTTCTTCAGAAATAATCCTTCATCTACAACCCCATTACCGGGGTTTAAAACTAGGAATGAAGACAGTTCTGGTGCAAAGACAACCACTATTGGAACATTTTTTATAATATCACCAGCCCACAACAGAATATTATTCCCCTTACATAAGGGATAAGTTCCCATGACTCTCCCTGCAAGCGTCACCATTAAAGTTGCCTTCCCTGTATTGGTTTTTGTCGGCAAGACAATAATTGGCGACCTAAGCACCCAGTCATTTGCAGGAGATGTCGATGGAAGCGATATTGTCAAATTATTCTCTGTGCCACCGGCCACTGCCGAAAGGTAATCACCGGCCTGTAATTGCTCAACCTGGATAAAATGTTGCTCTGAACCGCGAGTGGCAAAATTTGCTACCACATCATTTAAAGACCAACCTTTGGCCGTGGTTCCCTCCTGACCCCGAACAACTGTCAATATGTCCTGCGATACAGCGATAAGATGGCAAATTTCATATACAGATTGCTGACTGTCTGTCAGCGTTATTTTTGCGTAAATATTATGGGAAATACTATCGTTTGATATATCCGTTGTTAATAATTTTTGAAATATCTTTCCCGTTCCTGGCATTACAGCAATTCGGGTTTGTGATGCTGTAATATCCGATGCTAACGAGGAAACGACATTATTCCCAAAACCGATAATCATTTTTCAATCACCGTTATCGAATATTTATAAATAAATGGAAGTTTGACCTGCTGCTGATCTATTGCATCCTTAAGGAAATAACCCACACCATTTCTGTAGTCAGGAATCACAATTGCAAAAACTCCGTTCGCCACCGTCACACTGACATCAAATGTGCTTTGCAAAGGTGGGTCAATTCCATTAGCACCATGAATAAATCGCGCAATACGTCTCTTCAGCCAATCGAGACAAAAATGAGAACCATCACCTTTATAAAAATCCCATGTCAGGATGCGTTTAAAGTAATCATCCGGAACATACGAAGATGAACCGGGAACATAATTTCTCATAACGGCATAAGGGATCACATTATATTCAATAGTGTTATACACTCCGCGTGCAATAGCCTCTTCCGATACCTGAAGTAATGGCCGTTCAGCACCATAAATTCCTAAAGCGACCCAATCCAATAACAAACCTGTTATTGACTCGGACGTCCAACAAGGCAAAGCAAGATTATTCAGTGAATCCAGATATTCTTGCGCAATCTCGTTATAAACCTCAAAGAATGCGACAACATTCGGATCGTCTCGGTACTGAATAAAAGGATAAGCAGGAATGATTTTATCAATCAGTAAATGCATGTTTCTGAACTTGAATTTGCGAAGTTATTGTTGTGAAGACCAAACTCGAACCTGTTGTAGGCGAAACAATATTGCCGTTAATTCCTATCTGTACGTCGATCATGGATATTAAGGATGCATCAACAAGCTGTTTAACCGAATCCCTGAAAATATCCTGAATCTGAAGTAGATTAATTGGATTACCGACTTCTATCGCATTGATATAATCCGCAACATTCTGTTGTACAGCCAGAGAAATTCCCGCCGGATCAACATAACTTTCAGATACGGTATTCCACGTAATAATGACAATAACGTTCTGTGAGGTCGGAATAACATAAGGAATTTGGTAAACATCAGGGGAAACCGTCAGTGAAACCGTTTTTTTCTCTACCGATGTCCCAGAGGGGTTACTGACATCATTAGTCAAAACTGAAATATCCGGCACCGATTTATAGATGGCATAGGCCACTTCGTAGGGATCACCACCACCGACAACAACAACCCATTTCCCCAGTGATGACTGTCGATATGAAATGAGATTATCCTGAACACCGCTGACAGATTTTAGCAATGCTCTCAGGCAATCTGGTGTGCCCTGTACCCCTAACATCCCTGATGCCATAACCTGAGCGCGATACGAAGCCCAGGACTGTTCTTCCCTCCCCGGTAATCCGGCCATAATATTTGTACAGGTGACTGGCTGTCCTTTGGGTACGGAAGTGATGACTTGTGTCACCGTTCCTTCTGGAACAGCCCAAGATCCTGAAATCGTCGCTAAGCAATAAACAGGCTCCGTTTGTCCGCTATCTGGAATAGCTGTATCACGAGTAACAACATACTGATAGTTCCCGTCAGAAACGGTGAACCCTTTGGGGATCGCAAATCCCGGAAGCCCGGAGAACACGACATAAACAGATGTATTTGTACTCTCTCCACGCTGCGCGCCATATATATTACCAAGCTGCATCAATAGCGGAATATTTGCACCGTAAGGACTGACCGAATTAATAAGATCAACTCGTGCTTGATCTATTAATGCCAGCGCCCCAACCGCTGTACTGGCTAAACCTGTTATCAATCCAGCTGGCAGGTTAGCCGTATATCCGGGTACTTTCTCAGAAACTCTGGTGATAAGATTTGCAAGCAAGGTTTGCGGAGGGGTTGGTTGTGCTCCCGCGTTGGTCATAATAATTGGTATTTCTGACATATTTACCCCATAAAAATCTATGGTCACCCCCGTTTTTGCAACACCGATTTTGATTTATGATGGGCTTGCTTAAATCTATTCGGCGTCTGGTGGACAAAAATGTCCGCGCCATGATGAGTTCCGCACCTGATGAACCTTAAAAAACCCGTCGGCTTCAAAGAGCCATTTTTTGTGTCAGGTTCATCATCAGGCCGCTGTGCCGTTCATGTCATCAATAATCAGTCGTCGCAAAACCAGAAAGTCACTTGGTAACTCATTGAGCTGACAGTAGATTTACTGTTGGCTCTTTTATTTACTGAAGACGGTTCCTTGTGTGGTGACTACCCAGGCTATTCGCGCCAGTTTGTTCGCTAATGCGCAGGCCACCACATTCGAGTGATGTCGTGTCAGTTGCCCATTAACCCACTCCGCCAGTCGTCCTGACTGATACTCCAGCCGTTGCATATAGACCCGCGCGCACTGCACCAGTAGCCGTCTCAGATTTTTATCCCCCCGCTTGCTGATGCCCATCAGGGTACTTTTCCCGCCGGTACTGTATTGGCGGGGTACTAATCCCGTTGACGTAGCAAAATCCCGGCTGCTGAGGTAGTTTTTCCCATCTCCCAGTTTGGTGGCGAGCAAACTGGCAGTGATTGTCCCGATACCGGGAATGGTGAGCAGGCGTTGTGCTGTTTCATCATCGGCCAGATGGTTTTTTAACTCTCTTTCGATTTCTTCGATCTGTTCACAGAGATAGCCATAATGCTGATGAAGTCGGGTGAGCAGTCGCACCAAATAAGGCGGTAGCTCGTGCTCCTCAGGCACAGTCGCCAGTCGTTTTATCACCGCAATACCGCGTGGCATGCTTATGCCAAACTCAAGTAAAAAAGCATGCATTTGGTTGGTGGCTTTGACCCGCTCCCTCACCAGTGCATCGCGGACACGATGCAGAGCCGACATGGCCTGCTGGTCTTCGGTTCTGGGTGTCACAAAGTGCATGGAGGGACGGGAAGTGGCTTCGCATATGGCCTCAGCGTCGATGAAATCATTTTTATTACTTTTAACAAAGGGTCGGACAAACTGCGGAGAAATGAGTTTGACCTGATGCCCTAACTGGCTGATATGACGGGCCATAAAATGCGCCCCGGCACAGGACTCCATCGCGACAATGCAAGGCGGGCAGGTGGCGAGAAACTGGGTGAGTTGAATGCGGGAAAACCTCTTGCGTAATAATGTGTTGCCGTGTTTTTCCTGGCAATGAATATGGAATGAATTCTTACCAAGGTCGATGCCGATGAGCGTAACGTTTTGCATGATGATCCCTCCAAAAAGAAAACCCTGTCAGCTTACCGCTCACAGGGTGGGGGTGACCATCTCATTAACCCGCCGGAGCGCTGAGGAATCCCCAGTAATGGGCGGGTAAAAAAGACAGGCATAGAGTTTTGTGATCTACTGATTGTGCTACCAATTCAATGAGATCACCTCTATGCCTGCTCGCCAAGTATGTCAGAACTTCTTCCGTGATGCTTTAGCTCCCTTTCACAAATACCGACAAAATGCTTTGCTCGATGCCACCATTGCGTTAATCAATGGCGCATCGCTGACACTGACCAGTATCGGACGTTATTTACCCGGTGCGGCTCAGGTCAAAAATAAAATCAAGCGTATTGATCGTCTGCTGGGCAATGAATCACTACATCGTGATATTCCTCTGATTTTTAAAAATATTATCTCGATGCTGACACGGAAACTCTCTCTCTGTGTTATTGCCGTTGACTGGAGTGGCTATCCGTCTCAGGAGAATCACGTGCTTCGCGCCAGCCTTATCTGCGACGGGCGATCGATACCTTTATTAAGTTGGGTTGTTCCATCAAAAAAACAGCAAAATACGCAGATACAAAAAGACTTCCTCAATGCTCTTGCCAGTGCAGTGAATTCGCAGGCCAGAGTCATCATTGTCACTGACGCGGGGTTCCAGAATGCCTGGTTCCGGCATATAAAATCACTCGGATGGGATTTTATAGGGCGTATCAGGGGCAATACCCAAATGCGGCTAGGCAGCAAAGGCGAATACTGGTTCAAACGTCAGGAATTACAGGCCAGCAGTAAACCGGAATATCTGGGCCCCGGAACACTTGCCCGCGCAGTGTATGCCCAGTGTGACGGCCATTTTTATCTTCATAAAAAAACATCAAAAGGAAGAAAAAATAAGCGCTCTCGTTGTGACATAACCAGACCAGCACAAATAAAAGACGCGCGCTCCGCTGCAACAGAACCGTGGCTGCTCTTCAGCAGCACAAATGACTTTAAACCAAGAGAAGTCATGAAGTTATACAGTCGCCGAATGCAGATCGAGCAAAACTTTCGGGATGAAAAAAGCGAACGCTTCGGGTTCGGCCTGCGTGCTAGCTACAGCCGTTCAACAGGAAGAATGCTGGTGCTGAGCCTGCTGGCGACACTGAGCACAATTGTGCTGTGGCTTCTGGGCTATCACGCTGAAAATAAAGGATTACATCTGAGGTATCAGGCCAACAGCCTTAAGTCACGACGGGTTATATCTTATTTGACATTAGCGGAGAATATCTTGCGACACTCTCCGCTAATTTTAATGCGAACGGCACTGGATACCGTTCTTAACCACCTCGCCAGAACCTACCGAAGTATGGTGTTGGTTTATTAGCGCTGATTTACTGGGGATCCCTCAGCGCCGGAGCGGGTATGAATATCTGAGATTATATTCAATTAAATTTATACATTTCTAAAAGGTGTCGCTCCATCTCCCCGCCATTTCCGCCAGAGCATTGCTGGAATTTTATAAAATAATTTATATTTCTTTCTGGAAAATAATATAGAGCGTTCCTCTCAGCATTGCTTAATGACCATATATTCATTTTGTCTGTGTTGAAATCAAAAACCAATATATCCCCTGAAGCGGAGGTAAACTCGATCTTATTTGGTCGATCACTATTTCCATATTGCAAAGATGTAATTCTTAATGCACCAGTATAAATATTACAATATCTAGAACTTTCGTCTTCCCTCGCGGATAGATTGATATATCCCCCCCCCTTCTCGCTTAACCTCCACCTCTAATGAATCTGCATGCGAAATGCCCATTTGCAACAAAAAGAAAGAAAATAAAAAAGTTCTAAGCTTAATCATCCATAATCTCCTTCAAAAACAGGCGATTAAATTTTATTCATCCTAAATACAGATTCAAGCCTCCACTAGCTCAACTGATGCTAGGCATCTCTCACACAGGAACCTGTGTGCGGTAGCTGGTGCCGTTATAAAAAACCACATCTATGTTATATGTGGGGTTATCTGCCCCATCAACTTTCGTAATAGCCAATGAAGCAAAGTACCCAGCAAACTGCTGTTGAACCATGTTCACGTAATAGTCAGGGTAAATCTGCTGGACAATGCACTGTTGCGCAGGAATACCGTAATTGGCGTAAAACGCGACTCCCCCAATCCCAATTTGAGCGTTTGGATCAGTGTTGTCAGCCAACCGTAGGAGAAATCTCCATTTACGTCTGACTCAACAACTACCCATCTTTTATTACCGTTCTGATCGGTGATACGTCCCCATGTTCTCATCGTACCCTCTTCGTCAATACGAACGGAGACACCATTTACTGATACTGTTGGATATTGCATGGTGATTAAGCCAATGGTGTAAATCTGGACGTATCGCTTATACAAAGAAAAATTCCTCCAAGAAAAATTCCCCCTACTTGTTTACCCACGCTGCGTGTATTGCAGCACTCAATAATCCGATCCAAACTGTGCCTGTGAGCGCGGTTGATGCGACAGGAGATAAATCTAAATGTCACTCTTCCGCAGAGGTAAAATATGGTACGGCAGCTACTCGACGCCAGGTGGCAAACGTATTAAGGAGTCACTTGGTACAAAGGACAAGCGCCAAGCGCAGGAGCTGTACGACCGCAGAAAAGCTGAGCTATGGCGAATAGAACGCCTTGGGGATTTCCCAGACGTAACATTTGAAGAAGCTTGCCTGCGTTGGATAGAAGAAAAAGCAAGCAAAAAATCACTGGATGATGATAAAAGCCGGATGGGATTCTGGCTAATGCACTTCGAAGGAATGAGGCTTAAAGATATAACTGAGGCGAAAATATATACAGCGGTAAGTAAAATGACGAATCGTCGCTATGCTGCCAACTGGCTAGCACAATCAGCATCACGAGAGAAGAAAGGAAAGGAGGTTCCCGCGTTTATCGACAAACAAGTATCGATAGCAACAAAGGCCAAGCATCTTGCATTAATGAAAACATTACTCAGAGCAGCCGAGCGAGACTGGAAGTGGATAGAAAAAGCCCCCGAGATCAAAGTGCCTCAAGTCAGGAATAAGCGAGTGCGTTGGCTAACGCCCAAAGAAGCTCAGCGCCTCGTCGATGAATGCCCAGAGCCACTGAAATCTACTGTGATTTTTGCCTTAGCAACAGGTCTCCGTCGCTCCAACATCATTGATTTAGAGTGGCAACAGATCGATATGCAGCGCAAAGTGGCATGGATAAACCCTGAAGATAGCAAGTCTGGTAAAGCTATTGGCGTAGCCTTGAATAACACGGCTTGCAAAGTTCTTCGTGCCCAACTTGGAAAGCACCATAAATGGGTTTTTGTTCATACCGAGGCCAGAACACGCCAAGATGGAACACTAACACCAGCGGTGAGAAAGATGCGAGTCGACTCTAACTCATCATGGCGTTTGGCTCTTAAACGAGCAGGGATAGAAAATTTCCGCTTCCATGACCTGCGACATACATGGGCAAGTTGGCTAGTTCAGGCCGGAGTTCCACTTTCAATTTTACAGGAAATGGGGGGATGGGAAAGTATAGAAATGGTACGCCGCTATGCGCACTTGGCACCAAACCACCTAACCAAACACGCACAACAAATTGACGCCATTTTGGGTCACGATGTCCCAAATATGTCCCAGTTGGAAACTTTGGAGGTAATGGGTTTTGATAAGTGATTGATTTTAATGGTACGCCCTACAGGGCTCGAACCTGTGACCTACGGCTTAGAAGGCCGTTGCTCTATCCAACTGAGCTAAGGGCGCATTTGATATTTACCGCAGCATAGAACGCTGCCGGTAGTCAGTTGCGGGTTGGATTATACGGGCAGTCGCTTTTGAGTCAATGGGTTTTCGCCTTATGGTTTATCAACTGGCTATTTAATCGTTAATTAATCGTTATTATACGCCTGACAGCACGGCCCGCTTCTGACAAAATAGGCAGATTCCCGCTTTTTTAATTGATGGACCCTTCCACTGATGTCAGCGAAAATTATAGATGGTAAAACGATTGCGCAGCAGGTACGAAACGAAGTAGCTGCGTTGGTACAGAAACGTTTAGCCGCGGGTAAACGTGCTCCCGGCCTTGCTGTTGTGTTGGTAGGTGAAAATCCAGCTTCACAAATTTATGTCGCCAGTAAACGTAAGGCATGCGAAGAAGTGGGTTTTGTTTCCCGTTCTTATGACCTGCCGATGACCACCACGGAAGCCGAGCTGTTAGCCTTAATTGATTCACTGAATAACGATAGTGAAATCGATGGGATTCTGGTGCAACTGCCACTGCCCGCGGGGATTGATAATGTCAAAGTCCTGGAACACATTCATCCAGATAAAGACGTCGATGGTTTCCATCCTTACAACGTGGGTCGCTTGTGTCAGCGCGCACCTAAACTGCGCCCTTGCACCCCACGCGGTATAGTGACACTGCTGGAGCGTTACGACATCCCGACTTACGGTCTGAACGCTGTCGTCGTGGGGGCATCCAATATTGTTGGTCGCCCGATGAGCCTTGAGTTATTGCTGGCTGGCTGTACCACTACCGTCACGCATCGTTTCACTAAAAATCTGCGCCAGCATGTCGAAAATGCGGATTTATTGGTGGTCGCCGTCGGTAAACCCGGTTTTATTCCCGGTGAGTGGATTAAACCCGGCACAATCGTGATTGATGTCGGCATTAACCGCCTTGAAAGTGGTAAAGTAGTCGGCGATGTAGAATTTGATGTCGCTGTTGAGCGTGCGGGTTGGATTACACCGGTTCCCGGTGGCGTCGGGCCGATGACCGTTGCAACACTGATACAAAATACCTTGCAAGCCTGCGAGGAATATCACGACATCAACGAAAATAGAGTGAAAGGACAGTAATGGACATTTTTCATTTGGAAAAACACCCGCACGTCGAACTGTGTGACTTATTAAAGTTGCAAGGTTGGAACGATAGCGGAGCATCAGCAAAAGCCGCCATCGCTGATGGGCAGGTAAAAGTCGACGGAAATGTTGAAACGCGTAAGCGCTGCAAAATCCTGGCTGACCAAATTGTTGAGTTTCAAGGTATGAAAGTACAGGTTAAAGCCTAATAACCTCAGCAACGGCGAGTTTTAGCTGGTTATTGCAAAAAACTGCCGTTGTAGTAGTGAAAAGTACAAGATATGGGCAAAAAAATGCGGTTGCTGGCGAACACCAGAACCGCAATTTTTTTAATCTTCTACCTGTCAGACTTCAAGCTGCATGTGCCTTCCTGCGACTCGAATTATTTAGGTTAACAGCGCCTAAACTACGTGTTATTTACGACGCCAGGTCGTCCCTTGCGGGCCATCTTCCAGCACAATACCCAATTCATTCAATTGATCACGAGCAGAATCTGCCAGCGCCCAATCTTTGCTGCTGCGGGCATCGTTGCGCTGCTTGATAAGAGCTTCGATTTTTGCCACTTCATCGTCGTCCGTTTGCGCACCACTTTGTAAAAACAGTTCTGGATCCTGTTCCAATAATCCCAGCACATGCGCCAGTTTACGCAACTCTGCCGCTAACGCATTTGCCGCAGTTATATCTTCAGTTTTAAGGCGATTCACTTCGCGCGCGATATCAAACAGCACCGAGTAGGCCTCTGGCGTATTGAAATCATCATCCATTGCCGCACGGAAACGCGCTTCAAACTCAGCGCCACCTGCCGGCGTTGCATTCGCGTCAGTACCGCGCAGCGCAGTATATAAACGCTCTAATGAAGCACGCGCTTGCTTGAGGTTTTCTTCGCTGTAATTCAGCTGACTACGATAGTGGCCAGACATCAGGAAATAGCGCACAGTTTCCGCATCGTAATACGCCAACACATCACGGATAGTGAAGAAGTTATTCAATGATTTCGACATTTTTTCTTTGTCAATCATCACCATACCGGAATGCATCCAGTAATTAACATATGGGCCATCATGCGCACAGGTAGATTGTGCAATCTCATTTTCATGGTGCGGGAACATCAAATCAGAGCCACCACCGTGAATATCGAAATGCGCACCGAGCTGCTTGCCGTTCATTGCGGAACATTCAATATGCCAGCCTGGGCGGCCCGGCCCCCAAGGTGATTCCCAGCTAGGTTCCCCTGGTTTGGACATTTTCCACAGAACAAAATCCATCGGATTGCGTTTAACATCAGCAACTTCAACACGCGCTCCCGCCTGCAACTGATCCAAGTCTTGACGAGATAACAGACCATAATCCGGATCACTTTCAACGGAGAACATAACATCCCCATTGGCAGCCACGTAGGCGTGATTACGGGCGATCAAGCGCTCAGTCAATGCTATAATTTCAGGGATATGATGGGTGGCGCGCGGCTCTAAATCTGGGCGTTTGAGGTTCAATGCATCAAAATCTTTGTGCATTTCCACCAACATGCGCGTGGTGAGTTGCTCGCAAGTTTCATTATTTTCGAGCGCGCGTTTAATTATCTTGTCGTCAACGTCAGTGACATTGCGGACATACGTCAGAGAGTAACCTAAATAACGCAAATAGCGCGCAACAACGTCGAACGCGACAAAAGTACGCCCATGCCCAATGTGACACAGGTCATAAATGGTGATCCCGCATACGTACATACCTACTTTACCGGCATGAATAGGCTTGAATTCCTCTTTTTGGCGACTCAGTGTATTAAAAATCTTTAGCATCGGGACATTCCGTGGTTTTTGTTTTTGCGAAACGCATGGTTTAAAAAGATATCATCAGATTATGCGGTAAATCAGCCAACGATACAGCACTTTTTCGCCCATATAGACGGTGTTTCGAGTGCTGACTCAATCTCGCAGATATGATATAAGAGCCGTCTAAAGAGTCACGACTCATTTATGAATACACTTATTACACTAGCAGGAACATTATTATGGTCACTTTTCATACTAATCACGGCGATATCGTCATCAACACCTTCGCGGATAAAGCGCCGGTTACCGTTGAAAACTTCCTGAACTACTGCCGTAAAGGTTTCTATGATAACACTATCTTCCACCGTGTTATCGATGGTTTCATGATTCAGGGCGGTGGTTTTGAGCCAGGCATGAACCAGAAAACGACTGATGCTCCAATCAAGAACGAAGCCAACAACGGTTTGAAAAATACCCGTGGCACTCTGGCAATGGCGCGGACCAACGATCCACACTCTGCCACAGCTCAGTTCTTTATTAACGTTGCAGACAATGACTTCCTGAACTTCCGTTCAGAACGCCCGGATGGTTGGGGTTACTGTGTATTTGCTGAAGTGACTGAAGGCTTGGACGTGGTTGATAAAATCAAAAACGTTGCTACCGGTCGCAGCGGTATGCATCAAGATGTGCCAAAAGAAGATGTGATCATTCAAAGCGTTACTGTAAGCGAGTAATAACGGCTTAATGAGCACGCTTTTTATTGCAGATTTGCATCTTAGCGTTCAGGAACCGGCAATCACTGCCGGTTTTCTGCATTTTATCCAGCGTGAAGCAATTCATGCTGACGCGTTATATATCCTAGGCGATTTATTCGAGTCCTGGATTGGCGATGATGATCCCGAACCGCTATATCGGCAAATCGCTGCTGCGTTAAAATCACTCCAACAACACGGCGTGCCTTGCTACTTTATCCACGGTAATCGCGATTTCCTGCTTGGCAAACGCTTTGCTGTTGAAAGCGGTATGACCTTGCTGCCGGAAGAGAAAGTTGTTGATTTATATGGCCGTAAAATCGTTATTTTACATGGCGATACCCTGTGTACTGATGATGCTGACTATCAGCATTTTCGCCGTCGAGTACACAACCCAATTATCCAAAAATTATTCTTATGGCTGCCGCTGCGCTTTCGGTTACGCATTGCTGCTTATATGCGCAATCAAAGCCAACAAAATAATAGCGGCAAATCGCAACTGATTATGGATGTTAATCCACACGCGGTAGTTGAGACTTTCGAGCGGAATAGTGTCAGTTGGATGATTCATGGGCATACCCATCGCCCTGCTGTTCATACTGTTGAATTAGCATCGACAACCGCACACCGGGTGGTTTTGGGCGCCTGGCATGTTGAAGGCTCAATGGTTAAAGTCACAGCCGATAAGGTTGAATTGATTAAATTCCCGTTTTAGCCTTCACGTTTTACCTCATGAACCACGAAAAAAAACGAATAAAACCCGCTAAAAGCAGCTACGCAACCGTTTTCCTTGCCTGTGGCTCATGATATGCTCTACGCCCTCTTCGCCAGTCACGATTTATAGAAAATCGCTCTGGCCGACGCTTGCGCAATCACAGGAGCTTTACACTCATGGGAGCTAACCTCGATTCGGCTTATGCAGCCGGGGTTAAAATCGCTATCGTAATGGGGTCCAAGAGTGACTGGGCCACCATGCAGTTCGCCGCCGACGTGCTCACCACGCTCAATGTCCCGTTTCATGTCGAAGTTGTTTCCGCGCACCGAACCCCTGACAAACTGTTCAGCTTTGCCGAACAAGCCGATGCTAATGGCTTACATGTCATTATTGCAGGTGCGGGTGGTGCAGCTCACTTGCCGGGTATGCTGGCAGCTAAAACACTGGTGCCCGTGTTGGGTGTGCCGGTACAAAGTGCGGCATTAAGTGGGGTCGATAGCCTGTATTCCATCGTGCAGATGCCGCGCGGTATTCCTGTGGGGACCCTGGCGATTGGTAAAGCGGGTGCAGCGAATGCGGCCTTGTTGGCGGCGCAAATACTGGCACTGCATGATACTGAATTGGCTGCACGTTTAGCTAATTGGCGTACAAGCCAAACCGACGAAGTGTTAGATAATCCAGATCCGCGGGTGGAAGCATGAAACCTGTTTGCGTATTAGGCAATGGTCAGTTAGGGCGCATGCTACGTCAGGCCGGTGAGCCGCTAGGTATTGCCGTTTATCCGGTGGGTTTAGATGCCGAGCCAGAAGCTGTGCCCTATCAGAATAGTGTGATTACCGCCGAGATTGAGCGCTGGCCAGAAACTGCGTTAACCCGCGAACTCGCCACTCATACGGCTTTCGTTAACCGCGATATTTTTCCTCAGTTGGCTGATCGTCTGACGCAAAAGCAATTGCTCGATAGCCTGAATTTGGCGACCGCTCCCTGGCAATTATTGGCAAGCGCCAGTGAATGGCCGCACATTTTTGCCACGCTGGGTGAATTAGCCATCGTAAAACGCCGGGTTGGCGGTTATGACGGCCGAGGTCAGTGGCGTCTACGCCCCGGTGAACAAGAGAGTTTACCCGCCGATGCTTACGGCGAATGTATTGTCGAGCAGGGCATTAACTTTTCTGGCGAGGTTTCACTGGTCGGTGCGCGCAGCCATCAAGGTAAATCGGTCTTTTATCCACTCACCCATAATCTGCATGAAGATGGCATCCTGCGCATGAGTGTGGCTTTGCCACAACCCAATAGCAAACTACAGCAGCAAGCAGAAAAAATGCTGTCTGCCATTATGGATAAGCTGAATTATGTTGGTGTGATGGCGATGGAATGCTTTATCGTCGGCGACGGTTTGTTGATCAATGAGCTGGCACCACGGGTACATAATAGTGGGCATTGGACACAAAATGGTGCTTCTATCAGCCAGTTTGAGCTGCATCTGCGCGCTATTTTGGATTTGCCGCTACCCACGCCGGTGGTCAATACTCCATCTGCGATGGTCAATCTGATTGGTACGTCAGTGAATACCGAGTGGTTGTCACTGCCCTTGGTGCATCTGCATTGGTATGAAAAAGAAGTGCGCGAAGGCCGTAAAGTGGGTCATTTGAATTTAAATGATCCCGATGGTGCGGCATTAAGTACAGCCTTGGCGGCACTGACCCCGCTGTTACCAGCGGAATACCAAAACGCCCTGCGCTGGGCGCAAGCTAAGTTATAACTCAATCAAAGCATAAATAAGTCACGGTACTAACCGTGACTTGAGACTACTGACAAAACCAAATGAAGGGGAAAAGTTCCGTTGGGGTCGTAATGGCATAAGCCATCGGAGCGCCCCGAGGTGCGGTCACCCCTTCACTCACCAATGCTAAATCTAGTAACTGCGGAACAGCGCCCGCCCCTGCAACAACCGCGCCCCTAGCCAACCACCGCACAGTGACAGCAACAGTGCTGCCGCTAGTGGCAATAACCACCACATGACCCAGTTAGGTTGCCATGGGAAATCAAACACTAAGCGCTGCAATGCCCAAAGTGCGGCTTCGGCACCAATGGCAGCCGCCAGCCCCGCCACCAGCCCCAATAAGGCAAACTCCCACCACAATGTGCCGCGCAGTAAGCGTTTACTTGCACCAAGTGTCCGATAAACCACCAGTTCTTGACGGCGCTGGCGCATACCGACCTGCACCTGCGCCAATAACAGCAAGGTGCCACAAATAATCACCAATACCACCATCACTTCCAGTGCCCGACTAACCTGTTGCAGCACCTGCCCAACCTGTTTCAACATCGCGCCGATATCCAGCAAGCTGAGCGTCGGGAACTGGCGATTCAATTGCGTCAAAACCTCGCCATCCCCGTGATAGCGGAAGCTGGTCAGCCAGGTTTGTGGTTGCCCATCCAGCGCGCCCGGCGGGAAAATAAAGTAAAAATTAGGGCGCAGACTTTCCCAGTCCACCTGACGAACACTGCTCACCGTGGCACCAAATGACTGCGTATCGCCACTGAATGTCAGCTTATCGCCGATTTTAATGCCCAGTCGGTCAGCAATCCCCTGCTCTATTGATACTTCATCTGCCTTGGGCGGCCATTGGCCTGCGGTCAAAATATTGTGCGCCGGTAAATCCTGCTGCCAGGTCAGATTCAGCTCCCGATTAACCGCCTCACCGCCGGGTGCATCTTCTGCGACCCGCTCAGTCGCCAGTTGCTGATTAATCTCACTCAAACGCACTCGAACAATCGGATAGAAAGTCGACGGCGTTATCTGATGCTGAGTGAGAAACTCCGTGACTTGCGGCACCTGTTGCGGCGTCATATTCAGCAAAAAATAATTCGGGCTATCTGGTGGCAACTGTTGTTGCCAGCGATCCAAAAGATCCCCACGCAGCACCAATAACAGTGCCAACAGCATAAATGAAAGAGAAAATGCGGCCAGTTGAGTCAAGGTCATCCACGGTTGGCGCAATAATCGATTGATAGCCAGCCGTAATGATAAGCGAGTCACTGTGAGGCGGCGCAATAATAATAAACCGCCCCAGCCTATCACCCCTAACAACAGCGCCAGTACCACCATGCCGCCGAGGATCGCCCACAGCAGGGAGTTCCCCCCCATCAGTAAGGCTAATAGCCCTACCACAATGACGATCATCACCGGAATAAAGTAGCGCAGCGGCCAGACATTAGCGGAGACATCACGGCGCAGTACTCGTAGCGGTTGAGTCGCCAGCAGTTGTCGGTATGGGCGAATACCCACCAGCAGAGAAATCAATATCAGCGATCCCATTGACCATACCCATGGCCATACGCCAGCTGCCGGTAATGCGGCAGGTAATACTGGGGATAACAAACGAACTAATATTTTCTCGAACAATAAACCAATTACACTGCCGCACAGCCCTGCCAATACTAAAACCGAGAGCCATTGGCCGATAATCAACCGCCGCAACGCACTGCGCCCGGCACCTAATGTCTTTAGCACCGCCACCAGATCATAGCGACTGCGGCAATAATGCCCCATCGCCACGGCAACAGCGGCAATGGAGAGCAATAACGTCAATAACGCCGATAACAGCAAGAACTGCTGCGCGCGCTGTAGGGATTTCCCCAGCGCACCGCCCGACTCTTGCAAACCATACCAGCGCTGATCCGGTTTCAATTGCGGCGTCAGCCAGTCACTGAACTGCGTGATAGCTTGCGGCGAACCAGCAAACATATAGTGATAGCTCAAACAGCTACCCGGTTGTATTGCACCGGTTTTTTCCACGTCAGCCAGATTGATTAAAATTCGCGGCGCGGTCTGGAAGGGATTAAAACCCGAATCAGGTTCCTGCAGCACTTCGCCAATGATTTTCAGCGAAGTATCACCAACTTCTAATGTGTCGCCGACTTTAACGCCGAGCAGCGCCAACAACCGCGGGGCCACCAGCGCGGTTCCCGGCTCAAGTTTAACTTGTGTCGGTGAGGTTTCCAGCTTGCCATACAATGGATAAGCTAAATCTGTGGCTTTTACATCTGCCAGTTGTGGGCGATCACCAGCAAAAGTCATGGTCATAAATGAAAGCTGGCGGCTGACAGACAATCCCTGCTGTTTCGCCTCCAATAACCACTCTTCCGGGGCTGGATGAGATGTTTTCAGCACCCGATCGCCCGCCAGAAAATCACGACTTTGCTGACTAAGCCCTTTTTCCATGCGATCGCTGATAGTCCCTAGCGCCAGTACACAAGCGACAGCCAGAGTTAATGCCAACCAGACAATCAGCAGTGAGGGCGAGCGCCATTCACGCCAAAACCAACGCCAAATCATGCTTCCTCCCACAATTTACCGTCTTGTAGCCGCAGCCGACGCTGGCAACGGCCAGCCAGTTGCACATCATGGGTTACCAGTATCAGCGTAGTGTCATAGTCGCGATTAAGAGAAAAGAGTAAGTCGGCAATACGGTCACCGGTATGGCGGTCAAGATTGCCGGTTGGCTCATCGGCAAATAACACTTTTGGCCGCCCACTAAAAGCCCGAGCCAGCGCCACCCGCTGCTGCTCGCCGCCGGAGAGTTGGGCAGGAAGGTGGTGAAGGCGCTTCTCAAGGCCCACCAGCTTTAATAGCTCAATGGCATGCACTTTGCTCTCGCGCTCACTTTCACCACGTAACAGCGCCGGAAGCTGTACGTTTTCCAATGTATTAAGTGTCGGCACCAACATAAATGATTGGAAAACAAAACCGACATTTTTTGCCCGCAACTGCGCTCGCCCCTCTTCATCCATCGCGGTCAAAGACTGGCCGAGTAAACTCACTTCGCCGCTACTGCCATCATCGAGGCCCGCCAGAATTCCCAGCAAAGTTGATTTACCTGAACCTGACTCACCAATCAGCGCAATTGTCTGAGCGGGTTTGACAACCAGCTCAACTCCGGTAAGGATGGAGAGCTGTTGCTCACCCTGACCGACGTGTTTATTAAGATGATGAACTTCAAGAACGTTTTCCGCTGGCATCTTCCCTTCCTATTACTATTGGGATTATTCAGTTTGCGTGCCGCCGCAACCGATACACTTTTAATTCTCGGCGACAGTTTAAGCGCCGGTTACCGCCTGCCGATTGCCGAAGCCTGGCCTTCACGGCTGGATAAAACATGGCAGGCCACCCCATCATTACCCAAGGTGGTTAACGCCAGTATCAGTGGTGATACGGCGGCCCAGGGCTTAGCCCGTCTGCCTGCCTTGCTGAAACAACATCAGCCCCGCTGGGTACTGATTGAATTAGGTGCCAATGACGGCCTGCGCGGTTTCCCACCGCAGGATATTCAACGGGATCTCACGCAAGTTATCAATCTGATAAAAGAAGCAAAAGCGCAACCTTTGTTGATGCAAATCCGCATTCCACCTAACTACGGCCGCCGTTATACTGATGCCTTCAGTGCGATGTATCCACAACTGGCACAGCAATTTGGCATCCCATTGGTACCCTTCTTTATGGAACAAGTTGCTGTGAAGCCAGAGTGGATGCAGGATGATGGGTTACATCCTAACGCACAGGCGCAACCTTTCATTGCAGATTGGATGGCGCAACAACTTAAACCGTTAGTAACCAATAAGTCTTAGTTAACCACTTGTTTAGATAAATAGAACCACTCACCAGGTAAAGTTATGCAAAAAACAGTATTAATTACCGGTTGCTCCAGCGGCATTGGCCTGATTGCGGCACAAGACTTGAAAAACCGAGGCTATCGCGTCCTCGCCGCCTGCCGTAAGCCCGACGATGTGGCAAAGATGACACTGTTGGGTCTGGAAGGTATTGAACTGGATTTGGATGACAGCGCCAGTGTCGAACGCGCGGCAGCACAAGTTATTGGGCTGACTGGTGGGCACTTGTATGGTTTGTTTAATAATGGTGGTTTTGGCCTGTACGGCCCATTACAGACAATTTCACGCCAGCAGTTGGAAAAACAATTTTCCACCAATCTGTTTGGCACCCATCAATTGACGCAGCTTTTACTGCCCGCCATGCTACCTCATGCTGAAGGGCGCATTATTCAAACCAGTTCAGTGATGGGATTGGTTTCAACTGCTGGCCGTGGTGCCTATGCCGCCAGTAAATATGCGTTAGAAGCCTGGTCGGATGCGTTACGAATGGAACTGCATGACAGCGGAATTCATGTCAGTTTGATTGAACCCGGCCCGATAAGCACCCATTTCACACAAAATGTGAATCAGGCCCAAGTTGATAAGCCGGTGAGTAACCCCGGTATTGCGCAGCGTTTTACACTGCCACCAGAAGCGATTTTGCCGAAATTGCGTCACGCGCTGGAAAGCCCGCGCCCGCAATTGCGATATCCGGTCACCTTAGTGGCCCATGCATTGACGATACTGCGCCGCATATTACCGGGCAGAATGTTAGATAAAGTCCTGCGTGGCAATTCTTGATAATAGTGATGAGGGTTGAAGCAACATAATTAGCCCCCATCTACTGCTTAAACGGATGAGAGAAATAATTTATGCTAACACCGACAACGATTGATATTACTGAAGCGAACCTACATCAGACCTTAGAACAGTCCATGACAGTACCGGTGCTGTTCTATTTTTGGTCTGAACGCAGCCAGCACTGTCTGCAACTCACTCCCGTGCTGGATAAACTGGCCGCTGAGTATGCCGGCCAATTCATTCTGGCGCGGGTCGATTGCGATGCACAGCAGATGGTGGCTTCCCAATTTGGTTTGCGCTCAATTCCGGCCGTTTATCTGTTTAAAGACGGGCAGCCGGTTGATGGCTTCCAAGGGCCACAGCCAGAAGAAGTTATCCGCGAATTATTGCAACGGGTATTACCGAAGCCTGAGGAGTTGAAAGCGGCCGAAGCGGCACAGTTGATGAGCGAAGGTAAGGTACAAGAAGCACTACCACTGCTGAAAGATGCCTGGCAGTTAATGCAACAAAGCCATAACCCGCAAACCAGCGATACTGCGCTGCAACTGGCTGAAGCGCAAATTCAGCTCAACCGTAGCGAAGATGCCGAAAGCGTATTGGCGACCATACCACTGCAAGACCGTGATAGCCGTTATCAGGGGCTAATTGCACAAATCGAGTTGCTCAAACAAGCCGCTGACACACCAGAAATCCAGCAACTCCAACAACAAGTCGCTGAACAACCGGATAACGTCGAACTGGCAGTTCAGTTAGCGCTGCAACTGCATCAGGTCGGCCGTAACGAAGAGGCGCTGGAGTTGTTGTTAGGCCACTTGAAGCAAGATCTGGCCGCCGCTAACGGTACTGCGCGTAAGACATTAATGGATATTTTGGCCGCATTAGGCACTGGCGATGCACTGGCGGCTAAATACCGCCGTCAGCTTTATGCATTGCTGTACTAACAGGCGCTCTTAACGATCATTTTTCGCCCTACCTGTTACCATTATTTGCTGCTGCGCGGGGCCAACCCGCGCTGTTTTATTCTGCCCCCAACCTACCTTTCTCTCATTTACATGCTTTTACCTGCCTTTCGTTAGGCATTTAACGCCCCGTCACGTAATATTAAGAAACAAAAATCATTGCTGACAGGAAGTTAAATATGTTTACGGTTATCCCTGTTCTTATCGTTGTAGCTCTGATTGTGGTCTTTTCCTCAATCAAAATCGTCCCACAAGGTTTTCAATGGACAGTCGAGCGTTTTGGCCGTTATACCAAAACACTGATGCCTGGCCTGAATATCGTTGTGCCATTTATGGATCGTATTGGTCGTAAAATCAATATGATGGAACAGGTTCTGGATATTCCATCCCAAGAAATCATTTCCCGCGACAATGCCAATGTGGCAATTGATGCGGTCTGCTTTATTCAGGTTATTGACCCGGTGAAAGCCGCATATGAAGTCAGCAATTTGGAACTGGCTATCGTCAACCTGACCATGACTAACTTCCGTACTGTTTTGGGTTCGATGGAACTGGATGAAATGTTGTCCCAACGCGACAACATCAACAGCCGCCTGCTGCATATCGTCGATGAAGCCACCAACCCGTGGGGCATTAAGATTACCCGTATTGAAATCCGTGATGTGCGCCCACCGACCGAACTTATTTCTGCGATGAATGCCCAGATGAAGGCTGAACGTACTAAACGTGCAGATATTCTGGAAGCCGAAGGGGTTCGTCAGGCGGCCATCCTGCGGGCTGAAGGTGAGAAACAATCACAAATTCTGAAAGCCGAAGGTGAACGTCAGTCTGCATTCTTGCAAGCAGAAGCTCGTGAACGTGCGGCAGAAGCGGAAGCTCAGGCAACCAAAATGGTTTCTGAAGCTATTGCTGCCGGTGATATTCAAGCCATTAACTACTTTGTGGCACAGAAATATACCGACGCCCTGCAACACATTGGTTCAGCCAATAATAGCAAAGTCATTATGATGCCACTGGAAGCCAGCAACCTGATGGGTGCTATCGGTGGTATTGCAGAGCTGATTGGTGAGAGTAAAAACAGCCGGGGTAAATAACCATGCTGGAGGAAATTGCAGCAAATCCAAACTGGTTTTGGCTATCACTCGGCGGCCTATTACTGGCAGCCGAGATGCTAGGAGCCAGTGGTTATATGCTGTGGAGCGGCGTCGCAGCCGTGGTGGTCGGTATTCTGGTCTGGCTTTTTCCCTTTAGCTGGGAGATGCAAGGCGTACTGTTTGCTGTTTTGACAGTCGTATCAGCCATCTTGTGGTGGTATTGGCTCAGTAAGCGTATCAAGCCGCAACCCGCGATGTTGAATCAACGTAATCATCAATTGCTGGGAACGCGGGCTACCCTGACGGAACCGACAGTTGATGGCTACGGCCGTATGAAAGTGGGTGATAGCAGTTGGCGCATTTATAGCGCTAATGAGCTAAGTGTCGGCACCGAAGTTGAAGTCATTTTAGTGGAAGGCAATACCTTGCACGTCAGGGCTGTTCATCACTAACACATTGAAAAGGCGTATTTATTTTGATACGCCTTTCACATAACATTAGCCAACTTTTTGTTTCTCACTCCCGTGACAACACCCCGCCAAGTTATTGATAATCGGGCAATCTGCACCGTCATCCCCTGGGCACTCGTCTGCCAAAGCCAATAAACGTAACCGCATCTGATTAAGATCATTAATATGTTTCTCGATTTCCGCTACCTTTTGCAACGTTGCAGCTTTCACATCCGCACTGTGGCGTGCGGGGTCATGAAACAATGCCAGCAGCTCGCGGCATTCATCTAAGGTAAAACCGACCTGCCGTGCCTGACGCAACAGTGTTAACTCTTCGATATGTTTGGCGCTGTAGCTTCGATAACCATTATCCGTGCGGATAGGCGGTGTCACCAGTTTCTTTTCTTCGTAAAAACGAATGGCCTTACTGGTTAAACCGGTTTTTTTTGCGACATCGCTAATATTCATTCTTCCCCCTTGACCTTCCCCTTGCTGTAAGGTTTAACCTCTATAATTAGTGAAAGGAAGGATGACAGTCAAGCGGAATAAAACCTGTACAGATCAAAGTCCGTTATTGCCCTAAATAAGCGTTATGACTGGGAATACCGACTAAACTTATCCCGACAAATTTATGGATAGGTTCCTACTCGATAAGGAGTCAACTATGTTGCAAACCACAGTACTGGCCTTACACGGCCTCTCCTGTATGAATTGTGCCAAACGCGTAAAAACGGCATTAGAAAGCCGTGAAGATGTTCATCATGCAGAAGTGAATGTTCACTATGCCAAGGTGACGGGCGAAGCCGAAACCACAACACTGATTGATACAGTTAAACAAGCGGGTTATCAGGCAGAAGAAGCTCAAACTCCTGATATTGAATTACAGCTCTCAGGCTTGAGTTGTGGGCACTGTACTGAATCTACGCGTAAAGCACTGGAAGCCGTTCCCGGTGTGATTGCAGCAGATGTCTCCCTCGACAATGCCAAAGTGTATGGCAAAGTTGAAGCACAAACGTTAATTGATGCGGTGGAGCAAGCAGGCTATCACGCCACACTGCCAGGGGCGCAATCCCCAAAAACTGAGCCGCTGACTGACTCAGCCCCATCTTCGCCGGAATATCTGGCAGCGGCCTCTTCAACCATTCCGGCAGCGACAACTGACATTAAAAATACACAACCCAGCCAGCCGGTTGCAGAACCTGCTGATAATGACAGTGTTCAGCTATTACTGACCGGGATGAGCTGTGCCAGTTGTGTATCTAAAGTACAAAATGCACTACAAAGTGTTGATGGTGTTGAGGTCGCACGAGTCAATCTGGCGGAGCGCAGTGCATTAGTCACCGGTCATCCTAGCACTGAGGCATTGATTGCAGCGGTCAAAAATGCCGGTTATGGTGCTGAAATTATTGAAGATGAAACAGAGCGACGCGAGCGCCAACAGCAAATGTCGCAAGCCAGTATGAAGCGTTTTCAGTGGCAAGCGGCACTGGGGCTGTTATTGGGTATCCCATTGATGGGATGGGGGTTATTTGGCGGTAGTATGACGCTAACCCCTGAGACTCAAACGCCCTGGCTGATAGTTGGGATAATCACTCTGCTGGTGATGATATTTGCCGGTGGGCATTTTTATCGTAATGCCTGGGTCAGCCTAAAAAATGGTAGTGCCACCATGGATACCCTGGTAGCGCTAGGTACCGGTGCGGCGTGGATCTACTCCATCACGGTGAATATCTGGCCGGATGTCTTCCCGATGGAAGCCCGCCATCTTTATTATGAAGCCAGTGCCATGATTATCGGTCTGATCAACCTTGGTCATGCGATGGAACAACGCGCCAGACAACGTTCTTCCAATGCGCTGGAGCGCTTGTTGGATTTGGCACCGCCGACAGCCCGGCTGGTCACCGATGAAGGTGAAAAACTCATCCCATTGGCCGATGTGCAGTTGGGTATGACCTTGCGTTTGACCACCGGTGACCGCGTGCCGGTTGATGGTGAGATTGTACAAGGCGAGGTGTGGATGGATGAAGCCATGTTGACTGGCGAACCTATCCCACAACAGAAGTCCACCGGTGATGTTGTCCATGCCGGGACACAAGTACAGGATGGCACGGTGCTGTTTCGCGCCAATGCTATCGGCAGCCAAACAACATTAGCGCGAATCATTAAGCTGGTGCGTCAGGCCCAAAGCAGTAAACCAGAGATTGGTAAGCTGGCCGATAGGATCTCCGCGGTATTTGTGCCAACGGTGGTCGCCATTGCCGTTATTGCTGGGCTGATTTGGTATTTCTTCGGCCCGCAACCGCAATTGATCTATACCCTGGTGGTCGCCACCACAGTGCTGATTATCGCCTGCCCTTGTGCGCTTGGGCTGGCAACGCCGATGTCGATTATCTCCGGTGTGGGTCGGGCGGCTGAATTTGGGGTATTAGTGCGAGATGCCGATGCATTGCAGCAAGCCAGCAACCTCGACACTTTAGTGTTCGACAAAACCGGCACGCTGACCGAAGGGCATCCGCAAGTGGTCGCTATTCATACCTTTAACGGGGTCAGTGAGCAGCAAGCGCTGGAGTGGGCTGCCGCGCTGGAAACCGGTTCTAATCACCCGCTGGCACGCGCTATTTTACAACGTGCCGAGGGGCTGACACTGGCGACAGTCAACCAATTCCGCACATTACGTGGTTTAGGTGTTAGTGGCGAGGTTGATGGCGTGGCACTATTACTGGGGAATAATCGCCTGCTGGAAGAGCAACAGATTGATACCAGTGAGTTGCAATCATTAATACAGCAACAAGCTGAAAGTGGTACAACTCCGGTTATTCTGACGGCACAAGGTAAGCCTGCGGCGCTGCTATCAATACGCGACCCGCTGCGCAGTGACAGTATCAGCGCATTGCAACGTTTACATCAGCGAGGATACAACTTGGTGATGTTGACCGGTGATAACCCTATTACTGCCAATGCCATTGCCAAAGAAGCAGGTATCGATCAGGTGATCGCCGGTGTCCTGCCTGATGGCAAAGCTGAAGCTATCAAGCAACTGCAAGCTGCCGGGCATAAAGTGGCCATGATTGGTGATGGTATCAATGATGCACCGGCACTGGCGCAAGCTGATGTCGGTATTGCTATGGGGGGCGGCAGTGATATTGCGATTGAAACTGCGGCTATTACTTTGATGCGCCATAGTCTGCACGGAGTGGCTGATGCAGTGGAGCTGTCCAAAGCCACATTGCGCAATATGAAGCAAAACCTGCTGGGCGCATTTTTCTACAATGCGCTGGGGATCCCGATTGCGGCGGGTATTCTATTCCCGTTCACCGGCACATTACTCAGCCCGGTAGTTGCGGGTGCGGCGATGGCACTGTCCTCTATTACCGTAGTCAGCAACGCTAACCGCTTATTGCGTTTTAAACCTAAACAATAAAAACTCGGTGGCGCACAACACTTTCTTGTGCGCCACTAAGCGTTTAGGATACAGAAAACGCTAAAAGAGAAGCATATAGGCATGGGCCAATTATTACGCCGCATCGCAAAATTTTTAGGGGTTGGTGCTCCAGCTACTTACTCCTACCCCGCTTTAGATGTCACCTTAGCCGGTGAACGCCACTTGCATCTGGTCGGCAGCATCCATATGGGAACCGAAGGTATGTTTCCCCTCCCTCACGAATTGCTGAATAAATTGAATCAAGCTGATGCACTGATAGTAGAAGCGGATATCACGGACGCAAGCCCGCCGTTTGGTAACGAAAATCTGGCTGATCCGTTGATTGACCGATTATCTGAAGAGCACTACCAACAATTGTTGCAACGCTGCGAAGAACTCGATCACAATCCGCAGTCCATGGCCTTTCTGCCCGCCTGGCAAGCCGCCTTGATGCTTCAGGCCCGCCAGGCACAACGTTTGGGATTACGCGGCGAATACGGCATCGATTATCAATTACTGAAAGCGGCCACAGCGCAGAAGAAAACCATTATTGAGCTGGAAGGTGCACAAATGCAGCTCGATTTACTGGAAACACTGCCCGACAACGGCATGTCTTTACTGCTCGATACCTTAACTCACTGGCACACCAACGCTCGCCTGTTGCAAACCATGATTGGCTGGTGGTTGGAACATCATCCGGCCAATGAGCTATCCACTCTGGCTCCTACCTTTAGTCAGGGGTTGTACGACGTACTGATGATACAGCGCAATAAACGCTGGCAGCAGCAGCTTGAACAACTGCCAGCCGGCCACTATGTAGTAGCGGTGGGTGCATTACATTTATATGGCGAAGGGAATCTCCCTGAACTCTTGCAGCCCGACCATCGGTAAAAAATACAAATAAATATCCTCCGGCATAGCCGGAGGTTTTTCATATGCGCCTGTAAGGCTTTGTTACCAGCCGCGCCCTAACAGGCGCACAGCAATCTGACATTTGCATCCAAATTCGTTACTTACTGCCCGTAAACGGGCTACCGGGGTACGGAATTGATAGTTATTCCCCCAGTTTATCCTGCTCCAGTTGGTGCTTTATGTAGTCCCGGATCTTCGAGGTATTTTTACCCACCGTATCCACATAATACCCTCTGCACCAAAACTCTCTGTTCCTGTATTTGAATTTCAAATCTCCAAATTGCTCATACAACATCAGGCTACTTTTGCCCTTCAGATACCCCATGAAGCTTGATACGCTCATCTTCGGCGGGATTTCCACAAGCATATGGATGTGATCTGCACAGCACTCCGCTTCCAGAATGTGCACATTTTTCCATTCACACAGCTTTCTTAGGATACTCCCCACTGCCCGGCGTTTCTCGCCGTAGAAAACCTGTCTTCGGTATTTAGGCGCGAAAACTATGTGATATTTACAGTTCCATCGGGTGTGCGCTAAGCTCTTTTCGTCCCCCATTGGGACCCCCTTTTGATTTCTTGTTTGACCATTGCAGTTGCCAGACCGCAAGGTGTTTTAACAAATCAAAAGGGGTTTTTATAACTGGCTCAAAGCTGAAAGCTTTACGGAACCTCCAGCCTAGCTGGAGGTTTTCTGTGCACAAAAAATGGCCGATATCTCTATCGGCCAGTCAAAGAGGAATTTTCATTATTTTAGTTATTAAGCCCTCACATTCCTTGCGGAAAATATGAGCAGCCAGTATAGGGTAGCAACCTGACGATTAGATTAGCAACTGACATTCATCATATATCGTATCGCATCGGATCATTGTGCTGATTTTATTAGGTTAATTTTTAGTCCTGCGACAAAAATTGGGTGTAGGATATTCCCACTGAATAAATTTTCATTTTAAATTGGACGTTTATTATGACACCTGCAGTCGTTTTGCTGGAAAAACAAAAAGTTCCTTTCACATTGCACCCCTATCACCATGACGCCACAGAAACCAATTTCGGTGATGAAGCGGTAAAAAAACTGGGCCTCAATGCCGATCAAGTTTATAAAACTTTACTGGTTGCGTTAAATGGCGATGCCAAAAATCTGGCGGTTGCGGTCACACCGGTGGCCACCCAACTTGATCTCAAGAAAGTGGCACGTGCATTGGGAGCAAAAAAAGCCGAGATGGCAGACCCGCAATTAGCGCAACGTAGCACCGGCTATTTAGTTGGCGGCATCAGCCCATTGGGGCAGAAAAAGCGCTTACCCACGGTCATTGATAGCCCAGCACAAGAGTATGCCACCATATTTGTTTCCGGCGGAAAGCGGGGGTTAGATATTGAATTGGCGGCAACAGATTTATGCCGATTACTACAAGGCACCTTTGCTGATATCGCCAAGCGGGATTAAGTTATCACCAATATGAAAGGGCTAAAATAGCCCTTTCATCGATAATTAACTTATTGTCTATAAAGTTCTTTTACGTTAAATAAACCCTCATTACTGTGATTAATGTTAGATGAGGAATATAATGCAATTGGATTTTTTAAATTTCCATTTTGCAAAGCCGGCGTATGCATGGTGCCAAGATCACAGAAAGGCACCTCCCAGAGTGGCAACTGAGCACATCGTGTGAAACAGCTAGGTTGGTGGAAACACGCGAGTGCACTCGCAACAGGCAGTGCGGTGAGCATTGAAAAAATAATAACTATTTTATGAAAGCGCATAGTGAGCCTCCTGAATCTAATATCCAATAAATAACAAGTAACTTACTTACCATCTTTGGCTTAGCCCCAGTGATATTATCTCACTTAGGTAAATAGATTTTATGAACACAAATATAAACAACACATCAACAAAAAATATTTTTCGCTTAATGCATCTTGATTTCTATATATAACCAATAGCAATCAGGATTATATAATAGGAGCCACTGACTATAGTGACTCCTCAGACTGCTGACAAACCTCGATAACTCGATCTTGCAAGGTGAAGGCAGGTAGAAGAGTAAAGCGTCCGCGCCAAGGACGGCGCGGCTCGAGCCCCCAGGGAGGGGTTTACGGCGTCTTTACGATCTGCCTGTTTTCACCGTTACGGGCACTTTGTCATTAACCTCAGGAGTCACTGACTATAGTGACTCCTTATCTCATTTATTATTTATAAACAATCTCGCCTTTCGGCTGATACTGACTGGCATCCAGCGGTGAGTGCTTTTCAATATACTGTTTCAGCACTTCTGCGTCGATAAAACCGGTATTTACATAGCTCGGTAAAGTATCAATCTTCGGATAACCATCACCGCCTAGCGCATTGAAATTCAAGGTTGCCAGACGATAGGTTTTATTCGGATCTAACGGTTTGCCTTGTATTTTCACGTTACTGACACCCTTGCCATCAGCGACTAAGCTGACATTGGCAAATTGTGCATACGCACCTGAATCGACTTTCTTATTGGCCACAACCGCCAGATACTTCTCAACTTCACTGCCTTTCATATCGGCATAAACCAGTGTATTACCAAATGGCTGGACCTTAAGAACATCTTTATAGGTGATATCACCCGCATCGATAGAGTCACGAACCCCACCGCCACTCATCACCGCAAAATCAGCACCCGCTCGTTCCATTTGTGCCGCCAATAGCAACCGCGCCAGATTAGTTTGCTCGAAACGCACTTTGCTGCGATCCCCTTCCAACTTGCCATTCACACTACCCACTTTGACATCCAGCTGCGCTTTGCCCTGCTGTTCAAAAGGTGTTAGCAGTTTCAGCATTGACGGGTCTTGCGCAATCTCTTGTGTATAAAAGATGCGCTCACTGGTGCCATCAGCTTTCTCGACTTTTTTCTTCAAATTGATTGGGATTAACTGATAGCTCACTAACTTCAACTCGCCATTACGGAATTTGAAGTCTGCCCGCCCCACATATTTGCCCCATTCATGCGCCTGTACTATCCACGTACCATTTTGCCGATCTGGGGCACAAGGCGTACCGGGCACATAATCAGCCTGCTTATGGTTCTCACTGGCCATACAAACCGGATCTTGTGAGTGCCCACCCACAATCATATCCAGATAGCCCGCCGGTAAACTGCGCGCCATCTCGACATCACCCGGCGCATTCGACCCGTGTTTGCCATCATCATAATGGCCCATATGAGTCGCCGCGATGATAATGTCAGGCTTTTCAGTTTTTCTCAGTTGCTCGACAACTTGCTTTGCTTCTGTCGCAGGCACGCGGAATTCGATATCGGTGAAATACTCGGGATTGCCGATCTTAGCGGTATCATCGGTGGTTAAACCAATTACAGCAATTTTCACACCTTGCTTATCAAACAAGGCGTAAGGTTTGAATAATCGCTGTTGAGTGCTTTTCTGATAAATATTGGCGGATAATAATGGGAAAGTGGCCCATTTCTCCTGCTGGCGCAGCACACTCAGTGGATTATCAAACTCATGGTTGCCGATAGCCATTGCGTCATAACCGACCAAATTCATACCGCGAAAATCAGGCTCAGCATCCTGTAAATCAGATTCCGGAACACCGGTATTGATATCCCCACCGGAGAGCAACAACAAGCTTCCCCCTGCTGCGGCAACTTGCTTACGAATGTCATCAACTAAGGTTTTCTGTGCCGCCAGGCCATATTCGCCGTGGTCATTTTGCCAGAAGTGGCCATGATGGTCATTGGTATGCAGTATGGTGATATCGTAAGTTTTATCTTTTTCCCAGGCGGCAGCCCATCCCGGAGCAAACGCCAGCGACACAGCTAAAGCAGCTGCTGTGGTCGATAATGAAAAACGCATCGCAAATCTCCATATTGTCGTTAAAACCAGCCCGTTCAGCGCCAGTTTAATGAGTGAAAATGGGGTGACACATACCAATATCATGATAAATCAAGATGATACTGTGACAGAGTTCGTATTGTAGTCTGATGATCTATGGGTGAATTTCAGAATATTTGAATATATATCAAATTGTATCTGCTGTAGTAAAAATCATTCAATCTGCATAATATGTATTCATTACCAATATATTATTAACAGTGATAATTATTAGGCGAATACTCACTATGACCGATCGTTCTGAGACGGAGCTCCCTCCCTCCGTCAATACCCAGCCCTTCGATAATACCAAGGTAAAACGCACCTCTTTCTCTATATTAGGTGCTATTAGCGTATCTCACTTACTTAACGATATGATCCAGTCGCTGATTCTGGCGATTTATCCGCTATTACAAGCCGAGTTTTCGCTGAGTTTTGCGCAGATTGGATTAATCACCCTCACTTATCAGCTTACCGCCTCATTATTACAGCCACTTATTGGTCTTTATACCGATAAGCATCCGCAGCCCTATTCACTGCCGATTGGCATGGGTTTCACCTTATCAGGTATCTTGCTGCTTGCGGTTGCCACGACTTTCCCGGTGGTTTTACTGGCAGCGGCACTAGTCGGAACCGGTTCTTCGGTCTTCCACCCAGAATCCTCCCGCGTAGCCCGCATGGCATCCGGTGGCCGCCACGGTATGGCTCAGTCTATTTTTCAGGTGGGAGGCAACTTCGGCAGCGCCCTTGGCCCACTATTAGCCGCGATCCTTATCGCACCTTACGGTAAAGGCAATGTAGGTTGGTTTTCACTCGCGGCACTGCTGGCTATTGTGGTGCTGTTGCAGGTCAGTAAATGGTATCAGCAACAACAAAGAGCAACCTATGGCAAAGTAGTAAAAGTCTCATCGGCCAAAATACTGCCTAAAAAGACGGTTATTAGCGCCCTAGCTATCTTAATGGTGCTGATATTCTCTAAATACTTCTACTTGACCAGTATTAGTAGCTATTACACCTTTTATTTGATGCATAAGTTTGGTGTTTCGGTACAAAATGCCCAAATACATTTATTTGTCTTCTTATTCGCAGTGGCCGCTGGCACCATCATTGGCGGCCCTCTTGGCGATAGGATAGGTCGAAAGTATGTTATTTGGGGGTCAATATTGGGCGTTGCGCCATTTACCCTTATTTTACCCTACGTTTCTCTGTATTGGACCGGGGTTTTAACCGTGATCATTGGCCTTATCCTTGCCTCTGCCTTCTCGGCAATACTGGTGTATGCGCAAGAGCTTATTCCGGGTAAAGTGGGCATGGTATCCGGTCTATTCTTCGGTTTTGCTTTCGGTATGGGGGGGTTAGGTGCGGCTGTACTAGGGTATGTTGCTGATTTAACCAGTATTGAACTGGTTTATCAAATATGCGCCTTCTTACCATTACTGGGGATAATTACGGTCTTCCTGCCCAATATAGAAGATAAGTAATAGTAATAACCCTATAATCCCGACTGAGATATGTGTTTCAGTTGGGCGATTTCCCTGCGTAATAGAGATAGAAATAGCAAATCCCTCACAAACAACCACTTCAAACAATTTCCGTGCCAAAGCTGACTTTTATCGATAAAAAATGAATTTTTATCGCGCATTGATCGCATAAATGCAATAAACTGATGTTATTGCTGTGAAATGCTTGCCGCCCTGCCAAACTAGAAGGAGTCTGGATGCACCACTCAACACCCTTAATTACCACGATCGTCGGAGGCCTTGTTCTCGCCTTCCTCTTGGGCTCCTTGGCTCACCGCCTGCGCATCTCACCACTGGTGGGGTACCTTGCCGCAGGGGTGCTGGCCGGGCCATTTACGCCAGGTTTCGTTGCTGATACCTCATTAGCACCAGAACTGGCTGAAATTGGTGTTATCTTGTTGATGTTTGGTGTCGGACTTCACTTCTCACTTAAAGACCTCCTCGCAGTAAAAGCCATCGCCATACCCGGTGCTGTGGCACAAATTGCCGTTGCCACCTTACTCGGAATGGGACTGTCTCATTTATTAGGCTGGGATTTGATGACAGGTTTTGTCTTCGGTCTTTGTCTATCAACAGCAAGTACCGTGGTATTACTACGAGCTCTAGAAGAACGGCAACTCATAGATAGCCAGCGGGGGCAAATTGCTATCGGCTGGCTGATTGTCGAAGATTTGGCGATGGTACTCACATTGGTGCTATTACCAGCCTTTGCCGGCGTGATGGGTAACGAAACCACCAGTCTCAGCCAGTTATTCACTGAACTAGCAATAACCATCGGTAAAGTCATTGCCTTCATTACGCTGATGATTGTTGTCGGTCGTCGTTTGGTCCCCTGGATACTGGCTAAAACCGCCAGTACCGGTTCCCGTGAGCTATTTACCTTGGCAGTGCTGGTATTAGCGCTTGGTATTGCTTACGGCGCTGTAGGGCTGTTCGACGTATCCTTTGCTCTCGGTGCATTCTTCGCAGGAATGGTATTGAATGAATCAGAGCTCAGCCACCGTGCGGCGCAAGATACCTTACCGCTACGTGATGCATTTGCCGTACTGTTCTTCGTTTCAGTTGGGATGTTGTTCGACCCAATGATTTTGCTACGTGAACCATTAGCTGTACTGGCTTCACTAGCTATCATTATCTTCGGCAAATCAGCAGCAGCGTTTATATTAGTGCGGATGTTTGGTCACTCAAAACGTACAGCACTCACCATTTCTGTCAGCCTGGCGCAAATCGGTGAATTTGCCTTTATTCTCGCCGGGCTTGGAATTTCTCTCGGTTTAATGTCTGAGCATGGCCGTAATCTGGTGCTGGCGGGCGCAATTTTATCAATTATGCTCAACCCGCTACTGTTTACATTATTAGATCGCTATTTGGCTAAAAACGAGACGATGGAAGATCTGATTCTGGAAGAGGCAGTCGAAGAGGAAAAGCAGATCCCGGTAGATTTGTGCAATCATGCACTGTTAGTCGGTTATGGTCGGGTGGGGAGTTTATTAGGTGCAAAACTGCACGCGGAAGGTATTCCATTAGTGGTCATTGAGAACTCTCGACCAAGAGTTGAGGCGCTACGTGAACAAGGCATTAATGCGGTATTAGGCAATGCTGCAAGTGCAGATATTATGTCGCTGGCTCGTTTGGATTGTGCCCGCTGGTTATTACTGACCATACCGAATGGCTACGAAGCTGGGGAAATTGTCGCCTCCGCCAGAATTAAACGGCCAGACCTTGAGATAATTGCTCGCGCGCATTATGACGACGAAGTGGTTTATATCTCGGATCGTGGCGCGAACCAGGTTGTGATGGGCGAACGTGAAATTGCCAACAGTATGCTTAATATGTTGAAGATAGAAACGCTGACCGAAGAAGACAAACGCCCGCTTTGCCCAATTTAAAAACATCTCAGTGTTAGCAAGTTATAAACCAATAGGGCCAGCATATGCTGGCCCTGTTCACTATTTGACGACAATTATCTTTCCCAGTACGACTCTTCCAAACTGTCTTCCCGCTCAGGCAAACCACGCGTCAAACGCGGTGAATGCTGATTCAGCACTTGATAACTAACCCGATTGGCATATTTACACACTTGCGCCAATGAAGAGTAACTCAGGTAACTACGAACATGTTTGCTCGAGTTCGGAACATTATTACGATGAAAACCATTGGCAGCAATGTCATGCAGCACCGCAGATAAAGCACCATCCCCTGCCCCATTAGTATTCATTATTTTCTCAGGGCCGCCCATATAAGGGGCAATATGCGAATAAATCCGTAATGGGTTATCACAATGCTCTTTACGCATCGCGCGGCTGAATTCATACAAGTTAAATTCAGCAATCGCACCGGGTAATAATGGGTGCTGAGTTTGGCGTTTATTAGCCTCTTCCGTATAGCCCGCCATATAAAGGCCATTAGGGCCAGCGGTGCAAAGCACTAAATCAACCCAGTTCAAAGCCATATCTGAGGCCATCAGCGGATCATTAAGCCCCGTCAGTTCATAAGCTTCATCTTCATTCATCGCCACTATAGAGACGTTTTCTTTAAGAAAATCACGCCACCACTGCGGATTATCTGCAATAACGTATTTTGTCCCTAGTGTCATCACGACAGGAACGTTATATTTCTTTGCATAACTGATGGCCTGCATTGTAGCCGCTGGCATTGGCTCGCCCGCTTTACAACGCACCAAATAAGCGGTAAGAACCAATGCCGATGCCCCTGCGATAATATCTTCAGGGATACTTTCCGGTCGTAGCTGATTCATTTGACCGGGACTGATCGCAAATGTGCGCTCGCCATTATCCGTAATGAGAGTGAAACAGCGACCAATCGCACCATCAACTGCCTGTAAATAGTTCAAATCAGTGCGACTAGAGGTATTACACAAATAACGATAGGCATAACTACCAATTTTGATATTGCTACACATCGTACCTAATAAAATAGAGCGGTCATCAGCCAAAACAGAATAATTGTGCAACGTATTACCAATGGTTCCCCCCGCAAACTCATGCGTTATTAAGCCATTAGCGGTTAGCTCCTGATAAAGGCGTTCAGCAACTTCGTCCTCGATAACCAAAGAGTGCCCTTGGCTCAGACCATAACGCGCAATAAAGCCCTCATCGACTTTTGCTTCAATATCAACTAGCGTCTGATCAATACCAACGATATAAGAGGTGCTCACTTCATTTTCTGTCTGAGCCGGTTGCAATAAAGGGTCACGAGCATTAACAGGAAAATAGTGCTTAGATTTGCGTTTACCAGGAAATTTCATTGTTTTGAGTAAAAAATTGAAATGGGAAGATAAAAAAAGGAGACCAGAGATAAAATCTCTGGCATACATAAGTAGTAATACCAAAATAGTCTGTTACAGTAAGCATAATATACGCTGATAGATTAAGCATACGTATGAAAAAATTAGTATTTTATAACACGACAGTTCTTTATCTGAGCATAATAAATTTATTTTTTTGGTGGTTCTAATCTGGAATTATGACGCTCACGAACAAAAAAACGCATCAATACAAATGTAATAGAACCAATTAAACCAATAAAACTAAATGAAATAATCGTCAATAAACCTTTTCTACTATTTTGAAGTATTGGTTCAGATGGGACACTATGCTGTAGTGGATCCGATGGCTCCTGCAAGTAATTAAATGTTGGGACATCTATAACAACAGGTTGTAATGCGGTTATTTTATTCAGGTAGAGTTTTTTATTCAATAAATCAGCATTAACACTTGTGAGATCAGTTATAGACCTCTCAATTTCTAGCTGCCTATTTAATAAATCATACCCCATGGATATTGGATAATTATTACTACTAGCAGAAATATCAAATGCACCAATAGCTGGCTTCTGCAAACCAGCCGCTTTAGCTATCGAAGCTGCGTATTCTAATCTCTGGATTCTGATTTTATGTTCATTCTCAACCTGTTGTAAAGCTAAATTATATTCTTCAGTGGCCATCTTTTTAGCTGTATCTATGGTGAATTTAATTTGGTCATTAAGATTATCATTAACTTTCCGGTTAATATAATTAACATAACCTGTGAAAACATCTTTTAACCCATATTCTAAATTAGAACTATAAGTAAGAATGTAATTACCTTTAACATCACTATCTGAATTTATATTCTTGCCTTTAACCCCAGCAAAATTATTAGCGTTAACCTTCTCTTTGGACATATATTTACTCAACATATCTTTAGAAGAGTAGTATTTCCTGAAATCCATGAGCAGATCATCTGCGGTAATATTCAAATCAATATTAAGCACTGATAATGATGACTCAATAGATTCAAGTGGTTGCATCTTACCATCAGAAGTAACTGATACTATTGCATAACTAGTCCATTCTTTTGGAGAAAAAAACACAACCCCTCCACCCACAAGAGTAAATATAGCGAGTACAATAAAGATCAACTTGGATGATCTAAATATTATTGAAATTATCTCTATAAGGTCTACTTCTTCTTTATTTGAAGGCAATATATACTTTCCAAACGGGGATGGTTTTTTATCATTACCCTGTGATCTATCACTCATCAATTTTACCCATACCAATTAAATTAAGAAAAACATTGTAAATAATAACTAACAGTTATAACCATTAGGATTCATTTTTTGCCATTTCCAAGCGTCCTGAAGCATATCAACTAAAGTTCTTTTTGCATACCAACCTAACTCTAGATGTGCTAGTTCAGGGCTTGCCCAACACTCAGCTATATCACCAGGCCTACGGCTAACAATGTCAAATGGAATATTCTTACCCGTAATACGCTCAAATTCCTTAATCATATGCAAAACAGAATAGCCAACTCCGGTTCCTAAATTGTATATACGAAATCCTGAGGTCAAGTTAATTAAAGTACTAAGGTGCCCTTCAGCGAGATCCATAACATGAATATAATCTCTAATACCAGACCCATCTGGTGTATCGTAGTCATTACCATACACTAATAGTTTAGATAATTTGCCAATGGCAACCTGGGTTATGAATGGTAATAAATTATTGGGTTTTCCGTTAGGATCCTCACCAATTAAACCAGAAGGATGAGCGCCTACTGGATTAAAATAACGCAACGCTGTTATTGAATAGTCGGGATGAGCTAAAGAGAAATCTTTTAATATTTGCTCTACCATCACTTTTGAAGTGCCATATGGGTTAGTCGTCCCGCCAATTCTAGCTTTTTCAGTCAACGGAACGAATTCAGGCTCACCATATACTGTTGCTGAAGAGCTGAATATTAATTTTTTGACATTAGCTAAACACATTTCCTCAAGTAAAGTAATAGAACCAACTACATTGTTTTGATAATACTCAATAGGTTTTTCAACTGACTCACCTACTGATTTCAAACCTGCAAAATGGATAACCGAATCAATTTTATGACTTGAAAAAATAAGCTTAAGACATGATCTATCAAGTATATCGCCATGATAAAAATTAGGTTTTCGTCCACAAATCTTTGAGACTCTGGCTAAGGACTCTGCTGATGAATTAATTAGATTATCAAGAACAACAACATTCCTTCCTTGTTCCAACAATGTAAGCACTGTATGAGAACCTATATATCCAGCACCACCAGTAATTAATATAGACATAAATATCCTATTTTATCATTGATACAAAAATATTATTCAACAAGTCAAATAGAAATCATAATCACTCTCTTAATATGCGTAAAATATTTGAAGTTTCTTCGTTCATTAGTTTAGTATCACACCTTGATTCAACATTTAATCTAACAACAGATTCCGTGTTTGAACTACGTAAATTGAAGCGCCACTCTGCAAACTCCATACTAATGCCATCGATCTCATCAATCTTAATAGCCTTGGCTTCATATGCAGCACGAACTCTTGCAATCGCAGATATTGGATCAATTAGTAGGGAATTTATCTCTCCTGACGCAGGATAGGCCTTCATACGTTCTTTTACTAATTGTTCTAAACTCTTTCCTTTGACAGATATAATCTCTGAAATAAGTAACCATGGAATCATTCCTGAGTCACAATAAGCAAAATCACGAAAATAGTGATGAGCACTCATTTCACCACCATAAATTGCATCTTCTTTCCGCATGCGCTCTTTAATAAAAGCATGGCCAGTTTTAGACATTATCGCTTTTCCTCCGGAAGAATTGACAATATCTATTGTATTCCAAGTTAAAACGTGGGTCATGAATTATCTTACTAAAACCATCTTTTTGAAGAAAGAACTCAGCCAAAAGACCTACAATATAATACCCTTCAATAAAATCCCCGTTATGGTTAAAAAAGAAGCAGCGATCAAAATCACCATCAAAAGCGATCCCCATATCAGCACCATTGGCTAACACCGCATCCGTTGTATCTTGCCGACATTCAGGTAATAATGGATTGGGAATACCATGAGGGAAAGTGCCATCTGGCTCGTTATGGATTTTAATCAAGGTAATAGGAATATCTAAAGCAGTAAAGCGTTTCTCTAACGCATCAATTACATGCCCTGCAGCGCCATTTCCACTATTAACAACTAACCTCAAGGGCTTAAATAAAGACGGATTTACATATCCCATCAAATGGTCAATATAGTCATCAATAATCGATATTTTATCATAACTACCCTTCATTGATGGTTCTACTGGTGGAAATTTATTAATTTCTGCTAAATGCTGGATATTTCGTAAACCAGTATCACCACTAATAGGGCAAGCGTTCTTTCGAACTAACTTCATACCATTATAATCGATTGGATTATGACTGGCAGTTACTTCTATTCCACCATCAACATCTAAATGGAAAGTTGAAAAATATATCTCTTCCGTACCAGATAAACCAATATCTAATACATCAACACCGGCATCTTGTAAACCACGCGACAGTGCTAATTTTAGACTTTCACTGGTCAATCTGACATCGCCACCAACGACTACTCTCTTAGGCTTTTCAAACTCGCCGTATGCCCGGCCTATTCTGTAAGCAATATCTTCATTTAATTCATCACCTAATCGACCACGAATATCGTAGGCTTTAAAACAACTTAGTGCACTCATGATTTCTAGCTCTATATTTTATGCTCAATTCGAACAATATCATCTTCTTCTAAGTAACTTCCAGTACGAACCTCTATAATTTCCAGAGGAAGTTTTCCTGGATTCTCAATAGAGTGAGCCACTCCAACAGCAATATAGGTTGACTCATTCTCTGTCACTAAATAACTTTCGTTGTCTCTATATACTCTGGCCGTCCCAGAGACGACAACCCAGTGTTCAGCTCGATGATGATGAATTTGAGTCGCAGTCCGTTGTCCCGGTTTGATTGTTACATGCTGTACATGATATCGGACACCTTCAGCAATCGCATCATGCGACCCCCAAGGTCGATAGACTTCCTTATGCTGGAGATATTCAAGTCGCGAGCCAAGTTTAAGTTGCCCAACGATTTCTTTAACGCTTTGAACTTTATTCTTATTCGCCACCAATAAAGCATCTTTGGTTTCGACAATAATTAAATCATTAATACCGACAGTGGCTACTAATCTATTCTGAGAGTAGATATAGCTATTGTTTGTATCTTCCGTTAATACGTCGCCACGAACCACATTACCATGGCTATCTTTATCATTGATTTCCCAGAGCGCAGACCAACACCCGACATCACTCCATTGCGCATTCATCGGAACCACGACAGCATCGCTTGTTCTTTCCATGACTGCATAATCGATGGACTCATCGGGACAGCTGTAAAATGCAGCCTCATCAAGGCGAATAAAATCTAGATCCTTGCGTTGTCCGGCAATGGCACTTTTACAGGCTTCAAAAATATCTGGCCGATGCTTTTCCAACTCTTGCAAATAACGAGATGCTTTGAATACAAACATCCCACTATTCCAGTAATAATCACCAGATGATAAATATTGCTCTGCTTTGGCTAAATCAGGTTTCTCGACAAAAGAGTCAACCTGAAAAGCTCCTCCTTCGATCTGCTTACCTTGTCGGATATAGCCATACCCAGTTTCAGGTGTATTAGGAACTATTCCAAAAGTGACCAACTTACCCATTTCTGCAAGAGGCTCTGCAAGTTGAATAGCACTAATGAATGCAGGCTTATCCTGTATGACATGATCAGCTGCTAGTACCAATAATATCGGGTCCTCACCATTTGATGTGGCAAGTAGCGCAGCCAAGGCAATTGCAGGTGCTGTATTACGCCCAATAGGCTCCAATACTATGCCGCTATGCAATAAATTTTGCTGCCTAAGTTGCTCAGCAATAATAAACCTATGTTCTGCATTACATATCACTAATGGTGAAAGATGGGGGAGATTTCCCAATCTAAGTAAGGTTTCTTGGAACATACTCAACTCTGACGTAAGAGCCAAGAATTGCTTGGGGTAATGGGTTCGAGATAGCGGCCACAAGCGGCTGCCAGCCCCCCCAGCCATAATTACAGGTAATAGCATGCGCAGTTACTTCCTAAAGTTATTTTGATTATCCAAGAACCATTGATAGGTCATCTTTAAACCTTTTTCCAAGGAAATTTGATACCGCCAGCCTAATTTATCCAAACGACTTACATCCATCAGCTTACGAGGTGCGCCATCTGGTTTACTTGAGTCAAAAACTAATTTACCTGAAAAGCCAACCACTTGAGCAATCGTTTCTGCTAATTCACGAATAGTACAATCAATACCCGTTCCAACATTAATATGCGATAACATTGGCTGAGTATTAGCAGCATAGATATCATCTGCCAGTTCCATCACATAGATGCTGGCAGCAGCCATATCATCTACCATGTAAGAACTCGCGCATCGGTTTACCACTTCCCAAACAATTATTTCATTGTCATTACGCATTTTTGCTTCATGAAAACCGACGTAACAATGCAGGAATAACATGAGAATTATCAGGATGGAAGTTGTCATTTTCACCATAGAGATTAGTTGGCATCACGCTGCGGTAATCACGGTTATATTGCCGATTGTACGATTCACACAATTTAATACCGGCTATCTTGGCGATTGCATAAGGTTCATTCGTTGGTTCCAGCACGCCAGTAAGCAGTGTCGACTCGCTCCATAGGCTGGTCCGCCATCTTGGGATAAATACATGATGAACCGAGGAAAAGTAATTTATGTATGCCCGCCATATGAGCTGCATTAATAATATTACATTCGATCATCAGGTTTTCATAAATGAATTCTGCGGGATAATTGTTATTGGCCTGGATTCCTCCTACTTTCGCCGCTGCAAGGTAAACCTCATCAATTGCCTCCGCAGTAAAAAATGCCTGCACAGCTGATTGAGACATTAAATCTAATTCTGCGCGGGCTTTAAGAATTAATTCAATATCACTACGACCTTTTAACTGACGGACAATCGCTGACCCAACCATGCCTCGGTGCCCTGCCACAAATACGCGCTTCATAACCATCAGTATTAGCTCTCTAAAGTAATGGATACATCAAAACCGTTGGCTTTGAGCAAAGCATGCTGCTTAGCCTGCTGTAAATCGCCAGCGACCATTTCAGCGCACATCTCTTCAACAGTTATCTCGGGAACCCAGCCTAACTTTTCTTTGGCCTTCGATGGATCACCTAAAAGTGTTTCTACTTCAGCAGGGCGAAAGTATCGAGGATCGACTCGAACAATAATATCACCTACTTTTGCTGAAGTTGCATACTCATCGCTGATTGCAGATATAGTAGCAATCTCATCAATTCCTTTGCCTGAAAATTCAATTTCTATTCCCGCTTCTTTTGCAGACATCCGAACAAATTCGCGAACCGTAATCTGTTTACCAGTTGCAATAACAAAATCTTCAGGTTGGTCTTGCTGCAGCATCATCCATTGCATACGAACATAATCTTTCGCATGGCCCCAATCCCGCAGAGAATCCATATTCCCTAGATACAAGCAATCTTCTAATCCGAGTGCTATGTTAGCAATAGCCCGAGTAATTTTACGAGTAACAAACGTTTCCCCACGGCGAGGAGATTCATGGTTGAATAAAATTCCATTACAGGCATACATGCCATAGGATTCACGGTAATTTACTGTAATCCAGTAAGCATACATCTTCGCAACTGCATACGGAGAGCGGGGATAAAATGGTGTGGTTTCTCGCTGCGGAATTTCTTGAACCAAGCCGTAAAGCTCTGACGTAGAAGCCTGGTAAAAACGAGTTTTATGTTCTAACCCATTGATACGTACTGCCTCTAACAAACGCAATGTACCCATAGCATCTACATCTGCGGTATACTCAGGTGATTCAAATGAAACAGCCACATGAGATTGAGCACCTAAGTTATAGATTTCGTCAGGTTGAATTTCTTTTACCAGGCGGATTAGATTAGAAGTATCAGTCAAGTCACCGTAATGTAAAAAGAAATGAGGGTTTACTTCATGAGGGTCTTGATAAATATGATCAATACGGCTTGTATTAAAAGAAGATGAACGGCGTTTAATACCATGAACTTGATAGCCTTTTTCTAACAAAAACTCAGCTAAATAAGATCCATCCTGGCCAGTAATACCTGTGATTAATGCCTTTTTCATAACGATTCTATCGCCTCAATAATAGCTCTATTCTTGATTACTTGATTGAAATTTTTTTCTGCATAATTACGACATTGTGTTGCCAATAAAGAAAAATTTTGAGTGCTAATTAATTTCACAATATCTTCGATTTCACCCTCATTAAATAGGAAGCCATTGACCCCATGTTCAATGGCATCAATACAGCCTGGCACAGCATAACATATTGCAGGAATACCACATGCGTTAGCCTCCATAACCACGACAGGAAAACCTTCATGTTTAGACAAAAGAAGCAAAACATCAGTTTTTGCATAAATATGACGAAGATCAGACAAATAGCCATGAAAAATTATGTCTTCCTCAAACTCAGCTTTTAAATTAGCTATATCATCTTCTGTCAGAGAGGATGGGTTAGCAGGGTAAGTATCACCAACAACATTAAGAGTAAAGTCTACACCAGCCAACTTTAAATGCTTGATTAGCTCGATAATATAAAAAATACCTTTATCTTCAACTAAACGTCCAACATAGAGTAGTTCTATTTTTCTCGAGCATTTTTTTATTTTATAGCTATAACAAAAACTCTCAATGTCAACGCCGATACCACCTAGCACTAAATCACCATCACAACCAAGTAAATTCTTCTCATATTTGTTCATGAAGATTCTTTTACCAACACCTCTTGTCAGCAATAATCTCAATATATTGAGAAAACCTTTATTTTTTGTAAAAAAAGTCCCGATACCTTCAATAAAACAAACAGTCTTTCTTGCAAAGAAAATTGATGGGATAGAGAAAATAAATGTAACAAGAAAATGACAAGACACAGTTAATTTAAACTTCTCTTTGAATAAAACCCACAGCAATGATAGGTTAATAAAAAAATATCTATATAAAAGACGTTCATTATCCGTAGTAATAACTATAACACCATATTTCTTTAGACAATCAACTGACTCATTGTCATCGTTAGGTGCAATACAGTATACTTTATGCCCACGAGATAGTAACTGTTTAATATATGATAGCCTAAACACAACAACGGTCTTTATTGAGTTTTGTATAATACAAACACTTTTACACTCGTTCATAATTCCAACCGATTTTTTTATTAGATTGCTCAGACATAAAACTGGGCATCTGAATTTGGAATAATAACTTTAGTTGATTTATTTCCATTAAGAATGGCGGCCCACCAACTAAAAGTACTTCCACTCAAGATATAATCTTGGCAACACATCAATCCAATAAAATCTTCGATTGCTGATTTCCCAGAAAAATAATCAATTGAACTAATTTTCGGTAAATGTTTTTTACACCAATCAATATCATCTGAAAAAACCATAAAACGTCTACCCGGAAACTTTTCAATTGCATTACTTATATATTCAATATCACTAGCAACATGTAACTTGCTGCTGGATGTAACAAAATCACCTCTGCGGATATGAATACCAACATGATCAGATATATTATTACCAAATATCTCCCATGAGATTGCCATGTTTATTCGCTATGCTAACTCTCAAAAAATCCGAAGAATATAGCGCAGCATCTGGAAATTGAAAATATCCATAGTGATAATTAGGCATTGGTATCTTCAAACAATCGTCTAAACTACTTAAAGCATCATAATCATATATCAAAATATTTGGGCACATGATTAATCTTCATTTTTCTTAGTGAAAATCTAATAATTTTAGATAGTAGGTCATCATTAAAAGTAAGTATTCTTTCTTCTGAAATAGGAATAGTTTCTAATTCTCCAGCAAGGAGAAAAAGCTGACAGAAGAATGCTGCCTTTGTTGATAAAAAAGATGCACATTTAAATTAACATCGAACTTTAGCTTATCCTTCAAATAGTAAGCCCATGCCACCTGAAATAATTGATTACCTAATCCCCCTTGTACAAGAACGTTAACACTCATTTTTTCCCTTATGTATTTTAAATGAGAAATTTAATGCTCTGATAAATCCAGAAATCATATAATAGAAAGATTTAAATTTCGTAATATAAGCATATTTAGCTGCATAAATAAGGACAGCAAGTGATTTTGAAAGATACAAAGAAAACGAATAAAAAAACTATTGGAGCGTTAGGAATATTTTTCTAATAGAATTAGTACATAAAGATATTCGATGTAAATGTAATGTTTGAGATATACTGTTAGATGTTAATCTATAGGAAAGTAAATCCTCAGGGACGCTCCCAAAAGTACATACTCTCGATAATCTACACCATAAATCAAAATCCTCTGCTCCATCGGTGCCTAAACTATACCCATTAGCTTTTTTTAATACGGCCGTCCTAATCATGGTTGCAGGATGACAAAGAGGGTTAATAAAGGTAATGATGATATTATATCGAAGTGATTAGTCGGGAATTTTTTTCTTCCAATAATACGGTCATTTTCATCGATTAACTTAATATTCCCACCAACAACGTCTAAGTTATACCTTGCCATATAGTCAAGTTGTTTTCTTAACCTTAATGGTTCCATTATATCGTCAGCATCCATTCTAGCAATTATATTTGCATGAACTTTAGGTATCGCAAAATTAAGAGCAGATACAATTCCTCCATTTTCTTTTTTGAAATATTTTATTCTGTCATCATTTATTGATTGTATTATTTTACCGCTAGAATCAGTAGAGCCATCATCAATTATTATCACTTCAATATTTACATATTCCTGAGATAAAACCGAGCTAATAGCAGTACGAATAAAACGCTCAGCGTTATAGACAGGAATAACCACAGATACATCAATATCGTCAATCATGTAGCTTACTCGCATAAA